>JAYEJS010000137.1 GCA_034660695.1 Candidatus Thermoplasmatota archaeon
TATATCGACAGCTTTACTATCGGAGGGCAGTATGTGAGGAACTGGACATGGTCATTTTATCTTCAGGGGAGTGATTATTATACGGCATTTGCAAGCGTGTTCATGCATGAGCTAGGCCATACCCTTAGCTTGAATGGTTTTGCGGGCATCGATAACGAAAAATCACGTTTTCCATGGAACAAGGAATACTGGGAGTGGGGCCCCTATAAGAGCTGCATGAATTATCGTTATGTTTACAAGCTGGTGGATTACTCAAATGGAGATGATGACGATCATGACCAGGATGACTGGGATATTATTGACTTAACCCGCTTCACTGAAGAGGGCTGGTGATATGAAATCTTGCATCAATATTTAACTTCTCTTGGCCCTGTTTCAAACTCCTCTTTTGAAAGGATAAGAAGTACAAGAGCCACAATTCCAAGAATGATGCCTATTATGCTGAAAATACCTGCAATTGTGCCGAGAACAGCGCCAATAAATGCTATAACAAAATGCTTTCTTGCGATCGCCATTACCCCCCCCACAAGGGCTGCTACGGAAAGCGCAATGATAAAAACAGACAGCGTTGGCCCAAACTCTAATACTTTTATTGCTAAACTTTTTTGCTCAATCTCTCCGCTCCCTTCTTTCATGACAAACTTTTCGTATGGAAACGTGATGTTCCACGGTAAAACAAAAACCTTTGCTGTAAGGGATTTATATTCCTCGCATGTAAAACGCAATTTCTGTTTCCCACTTGTAATATTTTTAATCAGGAATTTGCCATCGTTGTCTGTCACAGCATGTAGCCCCGGTTGTCCAACAACTGACACGTTCACCCCTTCTATGGCCGTCCCTTCTTCACTTACAACCGTCCCCCCAAATTCACTTGGCACATTCACACTGCTTATGTTATCAAATGAAAAGAGAAGGGCGCTGCTTATGGCTATTCCGCTAAGAAATATTAACACAAGGAGTATACCTGCAATAATCGGTTTCATGGAACGTTCATTTAAATGCATCGACGGATGGATGGCAGGTGTTTCCTCCTCCCAGCTATATTTTTCATCTACATTTACCTTGAATTTCATATTGCAGTTTGGGCATGTTGTTACCTGCTCTCCAGTCGCATCATCCGGCACTTCAACGACCACACTTTTCTCACAGTGTGGGCAACGTGCTTTTCCTTTCATTGCATAGGGAAATAAACATCACTTTAATATATTTTGTTGAGAATTCTTTTTTATGATGAATGAATCATAACATTTTTTGTATTTCGCTTGAATTTGTCGAGTGAGGTTATAATAAAGTTTCAATCCTTGTTTTTCTAGACTTTTTTGCGAATATTTCGAGTTATAATAATTTTATGAAATCTTCAACAGACAAATTTGCATCTCTTATAATCTTCCGCAGCAAACCAGGTTTTATCTCTTTATGATCTGGAATTGTTAATGGCTTGTGAGAAGGATTATCAACATCTCTCAAACGGATATGACTTCCTTTTTGTCTTACTGCTTCATAACCAATCTTTCTCAATGCTTTGATAACTTCTTTTCCAGAAACGGCTGGTAATCTTGTTTTCATTTAGGCTCACTCAGATATTATTACTGTACCGATGAGGGACTTAGATGTATCAGGGATCTTCTCTCCATGGGATTCCATATCCTCCAAACAGAGAAGAATGGCTTCTTCGATATTTTTCAGAGCGTCTTCGACCGTTTCTCCTTGAGTATAGCATCCTGGAAGAGAAGGACATGTAACCACGTAACCTCCAGATTCATCTGGTTCCAGCAAGACCTTGAACTCGTATATTTTCATACTTTTCACCATTTCTATATAGAATACCTACTATTAAGTTATTGCCCCGTTAGAAATGGTTTCAATCCTTGTTTTGTTGGATTTTAACCCGGTAGATACTCCTTATGGCATAATTCTGGATTTTTCTAATTGAATCGTAAATGCAGTGCCAATACTTAAAATTTTACCAGAATTTTTCGTGGATCACTGAGAAGAGGAGGTGAAACGTATAATGTATATCAACTTCTCCATAGTCTTATGTGATTTCTTGCCCCTATTGTTTTCGTTCTCATCATATATCCATTATGCTAAAGAAGAGATGATGAATGGTCATCAGGAAGGAAACACCCTATGTTGTAGCGATTTCTATCTTGAATTTCCATAGCTTTTGAAGTCCCTCCTGAATGCTCGATTTCGCTCCTCGTTAAAAATACAGTAAATCCCATTATCATGAAGCCGGAACGGATGAGAGTTTTGTTTTCTTCTGTTAATTTTACAGTAAGTAATGCAAACGAGTATTTGAAAACAAAGTGACAACTACGTTCACTGTGAGGACATACATCAAAACTTGGGTTAACGCTCCAATCATTATTAAAGTAACGGATACGAATTGAAAGATTGCCATGAATCCAGTCATCCCTATTATTAACTACTCGAATAATAAATCCGATTGGGGATTCATTAACATTATCTTGACTCAAGAGGAGATATAGCCCTCCCCAGATATATAACTCGATGTCATCTTCAACAGCAGAGTGATGAACCGAATTGTCCTGCAAATTATAGCTTGTTACTGTGGAAATTGGGAAACATAGGAGGATGCAAATGCATATAACCATGGCCATTTGTTTCATTTCAGTCACCCAATATATTACTATTCCGCTGTGAGGAAATACTCGGTATAGGCATCATTATTAGAAAGGTCTTTGTCGTATATATTAGTTTCCGAGTCCGGTAGTAACCAAAGATTTGCTGTGTATTGTCGAATTCCAGTTTCTGAAACCCGGAAAGATTGAGTATCGAACTCATCTGTAGCATATTTATCAAGCGGTCCCCTCCAAAAGATATATTTCTTATTTTCAAAAGTTAATGCATACGACCATTTGACATTAGTACGCCCTCCCAAATTTTTCACTTTAATATGAAAATTGACATACTGCCCATAATGAACAACTCCATCATCATTTAGTTTAAATTCCACAACAGATAAGTCCGCAGAAAGATCAACATTTATGAATTTCGTTACACTTTTGTGGTTTCCATCATTATCCCCAATAGTAAGTTTAACCGAATGTTGTGAATCATAATTGTGAGGGAAAAATTGATATTTATACGACTTTCCGTAACCCCCACACTGACCATCGAACTCCCATTCCCACTCAACAACAGGGTATGAAGCACATCTCCCGGTAGGATAAAAAGTCACAACCTGGCCTCCATGAGGAGTATATATGTTCCAATTAAAGGTAGGATCAGGAAGATCGGATGGCCCTCCCGGACTTGGCTCATAAGGATCCATTGGAGCCTTTGCGTTATGAACCAGAATGCCATCAGCAAAAAAAGTATGGTAGTTTGAAAGTTCAAGATTGTATGTGGGAGATTGTTCCTGCACTCGTTCTACAGAGGTGACAATTACAGTCTCATCGTGCTCGCCAAGCAGCTTATCTCCCTCCGTGATATTTCTGGCAGGTGCCTATCCGCCGTTAACATAAATGATGTGGTTTGGGGTTACCCGAAGTTTATCATTGATTACCATGTAGTATTCCGGCATTTCGCCAGGGTTATGAGAATATACTTCCGTTACCTCGCCGATAACAATTGAGCCATTGTCAAAGGACTTCACCATATCGCCCACTTCCACCTGCTTGATGTTTTTGTTAGAGCCGTCTGCCATAGTGATTCGTGTCCCTGCCAGAAAACAAGGATCCCACGGCTCGCTTGGTGCTGATGCCCCCTCGGCATCAAACGGTATTGCTGGCAGGATTACACCTGCTGCCATTACACAGATAACAAAAAAACTTTCTATTTTCTTGTTCATTGCCTCACCAGTACAGTAATGCCGTTTTTTTTTTTATATTATTTTCGGTTGACAAAATTGTTCTGGGAGAACAATGAAAGGTGAAAAACCCGTCACAAATTCGGGATGAATTGCTTTTAGTTGCCCGTCACAGCTGAAAAATTTCCAAACATTTTTGTACGGGTGCTTAATCTTAGAATGTGTTGTTAAATCTGTTAGAGATGGCCTTCCTTGTACTTTTGCCCCTGGTATTGCTTTTCTATTTGCTCATAGCATATTCTAGATATAGAGGAATGTTTTTGAAGATAGGATTTTCGCACAGGGAAATGGGCTTAATTTCCATAGGCCCATTTGCAGCAATGATGTTTGATATGCCTGTCTTCATATACAAAAATTATTTTCTCGCTTTCAACATAGGCGGGGCGGTTGTTCCAATTGTTCTTTCAATTCATCTTCTCAAAAAGAAGGATGTTCCACTTGCAAAGACCATTTTCGGAGTGGCTGTTACCACCGTTGCAACGTTTATGATAACGAGAGTTACTGACATAGGTGTTGTCGCATCATTCCCGTTTTATCTCATTCCGTCAGTGCTCGCTGTCCTTATTTCATTTTTACTTTTTTCACATCATTCCGAAAAAATAATTGGATATGGATATGCTATTTCAACATTAGGTGTAGTTATTGGGGGGGATTTCTTTCACTTTCCCGAAATTTTTAGTAAGCCATTCATGGGGTCTGTCGGGGGCGCCGGGCTGTATGATATGGTCTATATCGCCGGCCTTCTATCTGTTTGTCTCATTCTCCCATTCATGGGCAGGAGCATAAAAAGGGCGGCATTCCCGTTAAAAGATTCTGCAGCATTGCTGAAAAAAGCATCGATTTCCAAAGATTACAGGGAAGCGATGAGTTATATCATCCAAGCTGTTGAACTCAAAACTTCGGAGGCTGCAAGAAAATTTGGCATTATTGGTGACGATGCCCTGAGAACACTCGTCAGTAACGATGCATACAGAGACTATATACTTATGAAAAGAAAAAAAGTTTTTTCGGCAGACGGAGTCAAAAGAGCAATGGTGACGGGCAGGCTTATAATCGATGCCCTTAAAAAAAAGGAAATGATGCTGTATGCTTCAACATTTGACAGAAGTATAGCTTTTGTACTGGACTCTATAGTTCTCTTTCCGTTCTCTGTTTTTCTTGCCATTATCTCAAGGATGAATTTTCTGCTCATATTCTCTATTTTTCTATTTTCCCTGCAATTCCTATACTTTACTGTATTGGAATATTTTTATGGTTTGACAGTCGGGAAAGCTTTTATGAATATAACCGTAAAAGCAGACAGCATGGAAAAAATGGATTTCATATCTTCGTTTACAAGAAATGTTATAAGATTCTTTGATATGTTTCTAGGATTTTATCTCATAAGCCTTATTCTTATTATTCTCTCTCCAAAAAAACAAAGGCTTGGAGATATCGTGGCTGGAAGTATTGTAGTAAAGAATATTTAGAAGGAGTAGATATATGTGCATGGACTGGAGTATAGCGGCCGAGGCGATATGGTTCATTTTTCCTGCTTACCTTGCAAATTCATCCGCCGTTGTGGTTGGCGGCGGCCCGCCCATTGATTTTGGTAAAAAATGGAACGGTAAGAGAATACTCGGCAATGGGAAGACATGGAGAGGTTTTTTTGGTGGCATAATTATTGGCACGGCTGGAGGGCTTATTATGAATATTGTTATTCCAGAAACTTTCGGAAAAGGCATCAGCTCATTAATTGTTCTTTTTTCTATTTCGTTTGGTGCCCTCTCAGGAGATCTGCTGGAGAGTTTTTTTAAGCGTCGCCTTGGAAGAAAGAGGGGAGAAAAATGGTTGCTCGCCGATCAGATTGACTTTTTGCTCGGTGCTTTTTTCTTTTCCTTTCTGGTAAGCATGTTACTTGAAAATACGGGCATGACTGATAAAAACTGGTTTTTGTCATCTTTCTCCGCATGGCATATTCTTTTTCTTCTAATATTTACGCCCGTTCTCCATTACATCGTGAATTTGATTGGCTATCCTCTTGGCCTAAAAAAGGTTCCATGGTGATAAAATGGAAGATGAATCTATAAACGAGGAATTAAGGAAATGGATTGAGGAACATGGAGGGTTGGAAGAGATGAAGGCAGAGATGGAATTGGAGGAAAAGAAAGCAGGTGAAAAAAAAGAAATAACAGGGGAATGCAGGATATGCGGAGCGAGGAATGCAAAATACAGGTGCATAAGGTGTGAGAAGGAGGTATGCCCTTCCTGTTACTGGATAATGTTCGGTATATGCAAGGAATGCATATCCGAGGAAATGCTAAAAAAGCTGGAAAGGAAAAAGGACTTGGGAATTAATAAGATAAAATGAAAGACTTTCTTCCAACCAATAAAATTTTAAGTTGCATGAATTATACCTATCCATGAAGTCACCTTTGCGTGAACTGCATGAAAAACTGGGGGCAACCTTTACAAATTTTTCGGGATATGAAATGCCGTTGAAATATACCTCTATCCAGGAAGAACATTTGAATGTTAGAAGAAAAGTGGGTATATTTGATGTTTCCCACATGGGCAATATTTTCATCCGTGGTAAAAAGGCGGAGAGGCTTATCAGCAGAACGACAACATCCGACGTTGGCAAAATAGGCATGGGTAAGGGAGACTATACCGTGATACTGAGAGATGACGGAACTATAATTGATGATGAAGTTTTCCTGCATCTTGAAAACGAATATTTGTTCATACCAAATGCTGGCAGTAATAAGGACGTAGAAAAATGGTTTAGAGACCATGCAGAGGGCATGGATGTCGAGATAGAGGATGTTTCCCAGGATTTTGTGATACTTGCAGTCCAGGGTCCTATGTCAGAAGACTGCCTGAAAGAAATCATAGATTTTGATTTGAGCACACTCGGATTCTTTGCATGCAAGGAATTGAAAAAGGAAGGAAATGCAAGATGCATCGTTTCCAGAACGGGGTATACTGGGGAGAAAGGATATGAATTTTACATAACGCCCGCTGAAGAAGGAAGGAAAATGTTTCTTGATGTGATGGAGGCAGGAAAGAAATATGGGATAAAGCCGATCGGGCTCGGGGCAAGAGATACTCTCCGCCTTGAGAAATGCTTTGCACTTGCCGGAAATGAGTTTGAGGGCGGAAGAACACCACTGGAAGCAGGCCTTGGATGGCTTATACACTGGAACCATGATTTTGTGGGGAAAGAAATGTTACTGAAGCAGAAAGAAGGAGAATATGAAAAACTCGTTTTCCTGGAATGCATTGACAGGGGAATACCAAGGCACGGATATGGCGTCGAGAAAGATGGAAAGGAAGTGGGAAAGGTAACATCCGGAACATTTTCTCCATGTCTGAAAAAGGGCATAGCCATGGCTTATATTAAACCGGGTTATAATGACGTAGAGATATTTGACATAATTTTCAACGGAAGGAAAATGAAAGCAAGGAGGATAAAACCTCCATTTGTCAAAAAAGGAGAATGTTGAGTTAGCATGAAAAAACAATTTATAGGAGAATTTGAAGAGGGCGACATTGTCAACAGCATGTTCGCCGTTAAATTTAAGAAGCCGCCAAGAAAATATAAGAACAGAAGTAAGGAAGGAGAATGGTTTGAATTGCGGCTGACGGATAAAACGGGCGAGATAACGGCAAAATACTGGGGGGATGATAGGGCATATACCAATAAATTATACAGGAGTTTCGATAAAGGCGATGTTATATTTTTAAGGGGAAGGATAGTAGCGTATGGAGAAGGGACTGAGATAGTTATAGACAGGGAAGGCGCAAGAAAGTGCTCACCAGAAGAGTACGATAATACCGACTTTGTAGATGTCTGCAAGAAAAATGTCGATGAAATGCTGTCACAACTTATGGATATCATCGAAGGCACGGAAGAGCCGTATAAAGAACTACTTCTATCATTTTTTAAAGACGGGGAATTTGTTAAAAATTTTAAGGAATCGCCCGCCGCCATGCACCGCCATCATAGCTATATCGGTGGGTTGCTGGAGCACTCATTAAATGTTGCCAGGATATGCCAGCGTGCATATGAACTTCACCCGGAATTGGATTACAGCCTGCTTGTTACGGGTGCAATACTGCATGATATTGGCAAAACAAGGGAGTTTGAGGTTGGAACGTCCATAGGCATGTCAGAGGAGGGCATGTTGCTGGGGCATATTACGATAGGCGTACAGATGCTTTTAGATAGAATTAAACAAATGGAAGATTTTCCGGAGAGAACCAAATTGAAATTGACGCACATCATATTGAGCCATCACGGCAAGGGGGAATATGGCTCCCCGAGAATACCCCAATTTCCGGAAGCTCATATAGTGTATTTCGCAGATGATATGGATGCAAAGGTTGATTATACCTTGCGCCTAAAGAACGAGGCCGAGACGGAAGACCTCTGGATATGGAAAAAAGATGTAGGGCACATATATTTGAAATAAAGTAGAAAAAATCATAAACCATGGGGCATTAACCACCCGTGCACAAAAAGGATTTGTATTATGTGACGTGCTTATTTGGAGGGGCGACTCTAGCCCTAATAATAGGTCACTTCATCTTTCTTGCCCTCTTAGAAAATTATCCTCTATTCAATTCCATTACCCTGATTTTCCTTTTTTTGAGCCTGATTATGCTCGCCATCGGGTTGTTATCAAAACGCAAAAGCAGGCATTTTTTAATGGCAATGGGCTGGATAATATTTGCAGTTTACTGGGCAACGCAGCCCGAATTCCTGTACTATAAAGAGGATGGCGATATTGTAAATGCCATAATTTGCATACTCGGAGTATATTTTCTTTTCTATATTGGTTACCATGAATATCTCTCCTATAAGAGAAATGAAGAGTTAAATCATCTAACATTTATTGCGGGTGCAACCTTTATATCCGCCTTTTTTTATTTTCTTATAGATAAATTGCCAGTTCTTTCAGGTGCTTTGATAAAAATGGTAGCGGAGCAGACGGTATGGGTGATGAAAGCCATAGGCTACGATGTTGCCACAGGCGCCATTTCTTACGGGAAGGCAATAACAGTCCCGGTTTATTTTAACGGCAATCATTCGGTACAGCTTATTCTGGCCTGTACGGGTCTGCAGTCAATGATGATATTTATAGGGGTTATAGCTGCCTTGAAAGGCGTGGATTGGAGAAGAAGATTTAAAGCATTCATGCTGACCATTCCGGTAATATACGCGCTGAACATTGTACGGAATGTGGGCGTGATTTATGGGGTGGAAGTACGTAATTACACCTTTTACTTTATGCATAATGTCGTGGGTAAAATCGGTTCTCTGCTTGTCCTAATAATTCTTGCATATCTCACCTTCGAGATTTTGCCCGAACTCTACGACAACATTTCTTCGCTTTTTGAACTTCCGAAAAGAAAGGGGCCAATTGAAAGGGTGTTTAGCAAGCTACTGAGGACAAGATGATAGCAAAAAAGTGTGTGCATATAGCTCTTATTCCCCTGCCATATCTTTTACTTTCCCTCATTCTTTCTTTTCTTCATTATATTTTCCTTCCGTTTGTGTTTCTTTTACTTATCATCCAATTATTTTTTATTTTCTTCTTCAGAGACCCTTACAGGAAAATAGAAGACGGCATTGTATCGCCCGCAGATGGGATTGTTATGGAAAATGGCGAGAAAGTTTCCATCTTTATGAATTTGTGGAATGTTCATGTCAACCGTATGCCAATATCCGGAAAAATTTTGGAAGTCGATCACACGGCGGGGAGGCATTCCCCTGCATTCAGGGAAAAAGGGGAGAATGAACGCCTTTCTATTAAAATTGAAACAGAAATCGGAATAGTAGAAGTTATCCAGATTGCGGGCATGATTGCAAGGAGAATAGTACCCTATGTGAAAAAAGGCGATGTTGCGGAAAAAGGGGAAAAGATAGGTATCGTCCGATTTGGCTCAAAAGTAGAGGTATATATGCCAGGGAATGCAAACATAAACATAACCGTCAAAAAGGGGGATAAAATCAAGGCAGGGCAGACAATCGGGATTTATAAATAAAAATAAAAGGAAAAGGATCTACAGGCATGGAGACATTTCCCTGTACCACATTCCGTTGATGTGGGCAGGTATGAAAACATCTTCCCTGTAGAAGCCGTCCAGTGTTATTTCTTCACCTGTTTCCATCAAACCTTCCAGCTCATAATACATGCTTTCCATCTGCCCGTCCCTGTCGTAATCGCTTCTTGCAACTTTACTGAAAAGTTTGTCTGTCGGCCCAAAGAAAATCGTCTGGTTTTTGATTGCATAGCTATTGCCGTCATGTTCCAATATGCCGGTAATTTCGGAAATTTCATGTGGCATCCTTACCGGATTTCTGTACCATATACCATTGATATAGAAGGCAATAATGCCATCATTCTTCATTATTCCTATCACCGTAACTTTCGTTCCGTTAAGTCCTTTTAGCTCTTCCTTTATCGTTTCGTATGTACCGTCCCTGTCGTAGTCGCTTCTTGCAGTCACATTTTCAATAAACCACTCAGGGCCAAAAGAAACCACCTGGCCATCCACATAATACGGGCCGTCTTCACAGGAAAATGTGCCAGACACTTCTGTCATGTTCTCCATCGCTTTCTCCCTCATCTGCATTCTGGTATGATGACGGTCCATCAGTTTATTCCACACCTGTTTTGCCCACTGGAATCGCCCTCCATCGCCTGTTCTATTTCCGCTTGATGCCATAGTGGCAAGTGCTGTGCCTATTACGAGTAAGCCTACAACACCCGCAGCCATTATTACCATCATAATTTTCTTCATTTTTATCATCTCCTTGCACTTTTGTGCATGGTAAAAAGAGCAGGCATCCTTTATATTGATTTACCCAAATTCACCCCAAATCATTCCCAAATTGGCTACTCCATGCTCAGCGCCATGAGTATAACCAGAGCCACTGTTTCAAAAAGGTGTGGCACAACACCAAATGGACCGAGGCCATATGGAGTATATCCGAACAGTGCATGGATTAATGGCAATGAAAGCAACGATTGAATCAGCAGCACGCTTATGAAAAATACAAGCCCCAGCATAAAACTTGATTTGGTTTTTGAATATGTGTCCATATAGACCAATAGCAGACCAATCAGAAGCATAATGTTTATTGAAATAACAACTATGCTTGCCATATAACGCATGGCAAAGACCCTTGCCATCTTTTTATTCTCAAATGGACACCCCCTTTCCTCAGCTAACTCCTTCCCTTTTTTGAGGGACACATAGGACGTTGCAATACCCATTATTGTGCCTATTATGATAAGCACAACGATTAGCGCAAATGCCCTTGTTTTTGTTTCGCTCATTTCTTCACCCCATTTCTTTCATCCTTTTTCTTATTTTTCCCAATTTCATCCCAAATCTCATTAAAATATTCCATATTCTCCTCCAGAATTTCAGATGGAAAGTACATTGTCCCATAACCGCTGCCCATCGTTGTTACGAGGCGGTTCTTCTGCAGAACATTGAGATGGTGCCTCACCGTCTTATAGTCAAGATGCAACACATCTGCAAGTTCATTTGCATTTGTCGGCTTTTCCATTATCTTTTCAATTATCCTCCCTCTGCTCAGCCCGCCGGATGTGCCTGCGAGCAGCCACCATAAAAGTTTTTTTGCCGGTTTCAATCGTTATTGGTATATTATGACGACTTAAATTTCTTTTGAAGGTTAAATCTATATGCTTCTTGGTGTTTATACTCGTGGAATTGCATTATGATACCTGCAAGTCTCCCATAGGCGTTATTTATATTGTATTCGGCTCCACAGGAATAGTGAGGTTGTGCCTTACGAAAGAAAAATTTGGGAAAGGATATAATTCCTGCAAGAAAGGAAAAAACGAGGAAGTAAGAAAACAGTTGCAGAAGTATTTTTCTGGAAGGCAGAAGAAATTTTCTCTACCTATATGCCTAAACGGCTCTTCGTTTCAGAAGAAGGTGTGGAATGCCCTGAGAAGCATACCTTACGGGGAGACACGTTCCTACGAATGGCTTGCGAAGAAAATTGGAAGGACCAAAGCAGTTAGGGCGGTCGGAAACGCGGTAGGGACAAATCCCCTGCCCATAATAATTCCATGCCATCGTGTCATCAGAAAAAACGGTGAGCTGGGGGGTTATGGTTACGGTCCCAAAATGAAAGAAAAATTGCTGGAGCACGAAAGAAGGCATAAAAATTAGGATGAAGAGAAAGCTTCAAAGCGATGAAAACATCTATATGTCATGAGCCATTTTGTTTTTCATGCTTATTAATGTCTCCCCCCACTACCTCTACTGGAGCGATAAAATCCAGCCGATAGAAGATATGCACATTCCATATTTTCTTGCATTCCCTCCTTCCGGCATGGAAGCTGAAAAAGCAAGGCAAACGGTTTTAAAAAATTTTGATGGGGACGGGCGCATAAAAAAAGTCGGCGATATCGAGACATATCAATCTTTCTGGAATCCCTTAATAAAAAGAAAAGTCTTTAAAATTTATACCGTCCGCTCCTATATGGTTCCGGAAGTAAGCAATGATATTTTTCGCATGGGCCTGTACACGGCTGAGCATGATATTCCCTACAATGAACGCGCCCTGGTAGATCTGGCAGCCGGCGGAAAATGGATATTTGATACGGAGGGCAAGGAAAAGAAGGTTAAAGTCACTGCCTACGATATAGAAATGACCAAGTATGGAGAAGTTGAGAATGTCCCTATAGACATTATAGGTTATCACCAGTTTGATTTCTCATTTATTTCCGAAGAAGACCTTGAAAATGAGGATTTTTATTTCCAGTTCACAGATTTCCCGGGCAAAATTGAGGGAGAGGTCAAGCAGCTCATTTCCTTTAACGAGAACGATGAGATATCAAATCTTATTGAGATATGCAACATTCTGAAAAAGTCCGATATAATAACCGGGCATAACATTATCGGTTTTGATAATCTCCAGATATATGAGAGAATGAGATATATTTTGAAAAATTCTTCGGTTTTATCAAATGCGGAAGCAAAAGAATTCAAGGATTTTTTGGAAAAATATGCAAGGAGAGACCAATCCTTTCATTTCGGCACTCCGACGGATGTAGCAATTTTTTATCCCTCGAGTTTTGATACCTATCAGGCGGCAAGAAAATTTTACTCCCTGGACGAGTACACCCTCGGAGGAACAGCATCTTTTCTTGGCGTTGACATAAAAGACCGTTTGAATCTCACTCCGCAGGAAATGGGTGTGGATGAGAGGACGATGCTCTACAACCGCCAGGATGTGATGGAACAAGAAGCCATAACGATGCATCTCCTGCAACAGGCGATGCCCCTTGCCTTCACGACTGGCATGCCGTTCGAGATTCTTTTGCCTTCAGGGGCGACGAGAATGTGGGACTACATGGCCATGATAAGGGCTGTACGCCATAAGAAAATAATGCCCGCCACCTGTAGAGTTTTTAGCGTGGCATCTGGAATCGGGGAGCTTGGAAAAACAAAGGAAGAGATTGCGAATGCTGCAAGAAGAGAAGGAAACAAAGAAATAGTTCGTATCGCAAAATATGGAGATGAAATGCCCGACTGGGTTGAATATCCCTTCCTTATTTTTGACAGGGAAAATCGTGGCATCGCATACCACTTCCCGGGAGGAATGACCATAAAGCCTGATAAAGATGCGAATTCTCATTTCGTTCCATGGTATTATGTTATTGTCGCAGACGTGGGGGCAATGTATCCGACGATATTGAGGGCGGTGAATGCCGGGGCGGATACAGTTAGGATTACAGGAGCAGATGAGCAGCCGGACGACTGGATATGGTTGAAGAAAGTGCCGGATAAATTCATGGATATCGGCTTTAAAATAAGAGGGGCAACGGAAGATTTTGTCGATAAAGGAATAATGGTAGGTGTTAAAATTTCAAACGAGTCAGGCCTGGTGAATCTAGCCATGAAGGGCATGATGAATTTTATAGGAAAAATAAAAGAGGAGTTGAAGAAGGCAGAAGGAGAAAAGAAAAAAAGACTTGCAATGATATACCAATCTCTGAAAGGGGCAAGAAATGCTGGCACGCACGGCATACTTTCAGCCCCTAAAGTTTCGTGCAGGCAGTTCAATCTCTGGGGTGCAACGCTTATTACGACAAAGGGACAGCAGATATTGAATGATACTTTAAAAATTCTTAATGCAAGAGGGGCAAGAGTTGTTTATGGAGATACGGATGGCATATACGTTGCATGCTCACGTTCTGCATCAGAAAGGTTGGCAGAAGCCCTCGGCGTTGAAATAAAAAAAGAGGACTGGATAATTATGCCTGAAAAAGCACTTGATACCATAGAATTCTGCAATAAAAAATGGAGAGAAAAATTAAATTACCAAGAATTTGAATTGGAACCAGAGGAGCACGATGCGATGATTTTTGTAAAGCACAAAAATTATCTCATATTTGATGTAAAAAAAGGTAAGGTAAGCATGGTCACAAAGGGAAATAACTTCAAGGGGAGCGACAAGCCAGACATTGCTCGGATGGTATTGAAAGATATCATGGTCGACGTGCTGAGAGAAAATATGAGCTGGGATAACGAGGAGAATGCAAGAAACAACATAAAAAAATCAATAAAGAGAATTACGATGGAGAAAATATCAGCCCTGGATATAGAAAAATTTGGGCTAGATGCTTTTACCCTCGTGCAGTCAATACAGCCCCCATCCAGATACAAGCCCAATCCTAATGGTTCTCAATCAGTTTACGGCAAGAGAGCAGAAGCTATTGAAAAACTGCTGGGAAAGATAAAAGTCAGGAGGAAATTTAAGTTTGTTATCACAAAAAAACCCCTTCCAGGCATAAAAACCCCGACAAAGAGCGGGGTGAAGCCCATCCAGTATATGTATCCAGTAGAGCTGTTGAAAGGCAGGGATGAGCTTGATATGGAATGGTATACCGACCTGATAAAAAATTTCATTCAGGGCGCATTCGGCTTAACGGATTTGGATATAAAGGAGCAACATGGGCTAGATAAGTGGATGTAAATAGAAACTTTTAAAAATGCGGTTCATCTTCTGCAAGAAGAGAGGGAACATGAGTATTATAGGGGAGTGGCTAGAGAGGTATGGAAAACTTCATTTTTCTCTTATAGACCCCGATAAACAGCTGCCGGAAGAAGCAGGGAAAAAAGCAAAAAAATGTGCTGAATACGATACAAATGCGATAATGGTTGGGGGGACAACTATTGCATCAAGAGAGATGGTATATGAGACGGTTGCAGAAATTAAGAAAGAAGTTAGCATACCCATCATATTGTTTCCTAATTCTAGAGAATTTCTTGTGGATAATGCAGATTACCTATTTTTTATGAGCCTTCTCAACTCAAAAGATTATACACACAGATTTGGAGAGCAGCTGGAAGGGGCCATTGTTGTAAAAAAATTCGGTATAAAGTCAATACCCACGGGCTATTTGATTATAAGTACGTCATCAACTCCAACGACTGTTGAACAGAAAACAAACCTTGACAAAGTAGGTGCGAATGATATAGAAAAAGCGGTAAAATACGCCCTTTACGCTGAATATACGGGAATGCACTGCCTTTACATGGATGCTGGTTCAAATCCATACAAGCCAGTAAGCAATGAAATGATACGTGCTGTAAGAGAAAATATGTCGATACCGCTGATCATCGGCGGAGGGATAAGAGACGGCACTACAGCAAGAAAAAAAATTATGGCAGGGGCTGATGTGATTGTAACAGGGACAGCAGTTGAAGAAAATATAGAAATCGTCGAAGAGATTGTAAAAGAAATAAAAAAGGCGAGATAGACTTTGATAAGTGGGATGTAATATTTTTATATAAGCAAGTTATTTTCAGTGTGATAAAATGAAAACGTACCTCTCCATAACATTTAACAGTGAAGGAGCATCGCCGTCAGAGATTAGAAACTGTCTAATGGAACTTGGATTGGAAGCCACGAGAGGGAATTATGACTTCATATATAAATGGGATAAGGAACCGGATGTTGACATGCTTCTTCTGCTTGCAGACAAAATACATACTGCCTTGAAAGGAACAGGTGCAATGTTTTCACTTGAGACTATTTAGTCATTGCTTTTTTAACAACACCCATAAGGGTATGATACTCCCATTTGGAGAGCATCGCTCTTCCGATGATGCGGCGGAACATTATTTTTGTATTCTCCTTCTTATGCTCGGGATATCTTGTGCTCTCTAACAATTTGTCGAAATACTCGTACAGTTTCTCTTTTTCTATCCTGTCTGCAAGCCTGGGCTGTCTAAATTCTCTTTTGTGCGAAAACAGTTCATATAAAACAATACCTACAGCATGAGATAAATTCAGACTTGAATAGGCATTTGAAGTGGGTATTTTCAACATAACGTCGCATTTTTTTAACTCATCATTGAATAAGCCATAGTCCTCCCTTCCGAAAGCTATGCCCACAACACCATCCATCTTGTATACTTCCGATGAAAATTCTTTTAATGGCAAAGCATTTCTGAGATGCCTTTTGTCATTCTTGCTCTCTATGGAGGAGGTGCCAACCATATAGTCCACATGCTTCATTGCATCCCTGAAGGTGTCAAGAATAAGGGCATTGTCCAAAATATCCTGAGCATGGACAGCCATTTTTCTGCAATCATCGTTGTCAACGGAAAAAGATTGAGACACTATAATAAGATTACTGAACCCAAAATTCATCATTATTCTGGCTACTGAACCCACATTTCCAGAATATTTCGGCTCCACAAGGATTACAAAAAGCTCCATTGCATACACTAAATGAAATCGAAGTTATAAAATATTTGGTAAAGAAAAAAGTAAAGAGGATTAGGTATTTGCCTTGAAAAGATTTAGAGATTTATGTTGTATATTGCCATTCTTATCTCCTTCACCGCTTCATTGCCAGCATTGTCATAAGCAACACCTTTTATCTCGTGCTTAAAGAAAGATGTTTCGTCCCATTTCCATTCATATGGTTCGTCCTTATCAACAAAAATTTGTTCTCCGTCCATAAAGAAGTTTACGTGAGAAATACCCGATGTTTCATCCGTTGCCTTTACTTTTATTTTCATCCTCCCAATGAGAATTGTAGTATTTCCCCTCAACGGGAGAATTTCTCTCTCCCCAAAATAAAGGTGTTTTTCCTCCGGCATAATAAATGAGATGTTCGGGGGAGTACCATCGATTTTAATGATTGTATTTTTCTTTTCCTCTTTATTTCCTGCTGCATCCTTCCCATAATATGAAAATTCATGCCTCCCATCTTTGCTCAGTAGTAAAGGCTTCGTATATTCCATCCACTGTTTGTTAAATTTGTAATAAACAGAAACACCCGAAAGAGCATCAAATGTAGAAAGCATTATTGTTGTTTTATTCACATGCCAGTTGTTTTTTCCTATCCCCCCGTATAAATCACATGTTGTCTCGGGAGGGGTGTTGTCAATTGTAAAAATTTCATCTGAAATATCTTCTCCTTCATTTCCTGAGTTATCAACAGCAGTAGCTTTTATTAAATAGTGGCCATCTTCCTTTTGTTCTGTGTTCCAGTCATACTTGCCACTATTTTCAATTCCGTCTACAATAATATGCCATGTTTTTCCGTTGTCACTACTGTAAAAGAGTGTGGTGCTACCATTTAAATCCCCGTCATCATTATCTATTACACCCCATGAGATAGGGATTATTCCTGATAATGCCTCTCCTCCATTTGGATAAAATAAAAAAATTTCAGGAGGCGTAACATCTTCGCTATAAATGATGAAACTGAAATCAGAGATTTTAGGCGAGGTATGCCAGGAATTTCCTCCATCAATGGAAACAGATGCTTTACCATTTTCATACCGCTCTCCGCTCCCCCACCACCACCAAGTAGAATTGCTTTTGCATACTAAAAAATATTTTTCTCTAGGAACAACATCAGCATGTAGTCCAATAGAAATCCAAGTTGAGATACCATTGACATCGTGCGCCTTGGTAACAGGAATAGTGGCTTCTGCCAAAGGACTGAAATTTTTATTATAAATTCCTATACGGGCATCTGTGGCATTTCCCCATTTGGCAATTTTAAGAGATACCCCGCATATAGGAGTTAATAGAGGGACAAAGGATTGCCTCAACCATCTTTCTCCTCCAAAGTTCTCAACGCTTCGTTGAGCATTTATTTGGTATACATCTATCTTTTTCCCTTCCCAGTAGGCTGAAAGAATAGACAAATTTCCTTCATATCCGTCTTTCATCTGGGGCATATAACTTTTAATGTACCAGTCTCCCATAATATATGAAAAAACTTCTTCTGCTGAGACACTTCCATCAAGATTTCCACTGCAGTCGGCGGCGACGCCCAATGCGTTAATAAACGGCTCGCTGAAATACCCACTTGTCTCATTTCCATTACAAGATGTAATGATAACTCTGCCCTCTTTTTTAAGGAAAGGAATGGCATTTCCGCTATGGCATGCATCTAGAACAATAAACATTCCCCCACATTCTATTTCATCTAATTCTTCGTTTAATTCTGCATATGTAATTTTATCCATACCCATCTCGATGCCCCCACCATACCCATGACCCGAGAAGTGAAAAAGAATTGTATCGTCTCGCCCGGCGCTGTTTTTGAGCCATCCCAAAGCATTAAAAAATGCATCAGAAGAATTTTCCTTTACCGCCTTTATGCTACTTTCCTTCCATCCACCAGATAATAGGGCCTGCTTCACCCCTCCTCCAAATTCATGCCCTCCAAATGCATTGTTATCTATGCACACTGCCCAAGAATGCTTTTCCTCCGAATGTACACCTCCCCACGAAAGAGAAAGAAGAACAAGAAGGAGGAGATATACAATTGCTCTCCGGTGCATTGACTAAACATTAAACGGTCAGTTGAGACCCTCTCCCAAATATGAAGAAAGTGATGTCCATCGAATCAATGGCTTCGTATCCCTCCTTGTCGTATGCTATGACTTTTAACGTATGACTACCCACCAACGGCTCACTAATTGTCCAGCTGTATGGAGCATAATAGGCGGTGTGTTTCAATGTCTTGTCCACATAAAATTCTACCTGTTTCAGAGGATTTTCATTTTCTAATGAGGTTTCAACCACTATACTTCCAATGACAATGGTATTGGGGATATCAAGGATTTTCCTGCCGAAAATATATAAGCCCCCATCAGTGGGTGATGCCGAGATACCAAGAGGCATGGCAAGAGAGAGAGGCTCAGACCAGTCGCTCTGGGCTCCATGTTCATCCTCTGCTTTAACCCGTATGTGATAACTACCCTGATAAGTCCATGAATGTTGAGCGCTAACAGCTTCTCCCGAATCGTATAATAATGTCCAACTTGTTGTGCAGTCGCCCCAGTCAAAACAGTACCTAATCTTATCTCCTTGGGGATCTGTAGTATATGTCATGTATGTGTAGGTATTCCAGATATACCCAACGGTAGGTCCAGCCGGACGCTGAGGAATGGCAGGTGCTTGATTTCCTCCCGGGATTATGGCACTTGTTGTATCTATGTCTGTCGCTCCGTCATTATCAGTAACGGTGAGAGTTACAGTATGAGTTCCTCCCATCGAGTAGCTGTGTGTAGTTACTTCCCCGCTTCCACCAGTCCCGTCTCCAAAATCCCATATATAGGAAACGATTGTTCCGTCCGGGTCATAACTCCCAGAGCCATCAAAAACGATTGTCTGCCCCACATCTCCGGAGTAAGGACCACCTGCATCTGCCACAGGATGCTGATTCGTACCAACATATGCATACGCCGAGTCAGAATCAGTTGCTCCATCATCATCTGTTACTGTAAGGGTGACGATATACGTGCCAGGGCTAGAATAGACATGCGAAGGCGTTCGTCCGCTTCCAGAATACCCATCTCCAAAACCCCATGAATACGAGACGATGTACCCATCTGAATCATAGCTGTTGCATCCATTGAAAGCAATAGGGACCCCCACATCTCCATAATATGGGCCGCCTGCATTTGCAACGGGAGCCCAATTATGCTCGTATATATATGCGTATGTTGAATCTGTATCCATTTCATAGGCGTCCGAGAGAACAGCAAGCGTGACAGTATATGTCCCCGCAGAGGGATAAACATGGGTAGTGATATTTCCATATCCCTTATGCCCGTCGCCAAAGTCCCACGTATAATTGATTATTGTTCCACTTGGATCATAACTTCCCCTACCATCAAAAACGATTGTTTCCCCTGTCCATCCTGAATATGGGCCGCCTGCATCAGCAGTTGGAGAAAGATTAGAATTTTGCATTCCAACTATAGGGTTTCCAATGCTTGTCATAGATAACAAAGCAGCAACAAATACAACAGGTATTGCCTTCATTATAACTCCAACAAATTCCTTTTTTTCCTTCATAATCTTCCCTCATTTTTTAATCTTCTGTCCTTATTTAAACATTTCGAAAGGTCGATGTCCGAATGCTTTGAAAAAGTAGTCAAAAAATGAAAAAAGCCATAAGCAGACCGGAAAAATGATTTGAGAAATGATCTGCAGGATTCAACAAAATTTTGAATACGCCTTCCCACTTTTTTATTTACCT
>JAYEJS010000138.1 GCA_034660695.1 Candidatus Thermoplasmatota archaeon
CAAAGAAAAAAACTGATAGGGATTTACAAGGTATTAATATAGCAACGAAATCCATAAGTAGGAAATATATATTTGGGGGTAACATGCTAAAAATAGGCGTTATCGGTACAGGTTCAATGGGAAAAAACCATGCAAGGGTTTGCTCAGAAATAGAAAATATAGAATTAGTTGGAATAGCAGATATTGATAAAAAAGCAACTAAAAATATTGCTGAAAGATTTGGTACAAAAGCATTTTTTGATTATAAAGAATTGCTTCCAAGAGTAGATGCTGCTGTAGTTGCCACGCCTACCATAACTCATTACAAAATAGCGATGGATTTTTTGGATGGTGGAAAGCATGTTTTGGTTGAAAAGCCTATTTGCGATACCATAGATAAAGCGAAAGGTTTGGTTAAAAGAGCAGAAAAAGAAGATTTAGTTTTAGCGGTTGGCCATATAGAAAGGCATAATCCCGCTGTGAAATTTATGAAGGATGCAATAAACAGTAAAAGATTTGGTGAACTGATTACCCTCGCTTCAAAGCGTGTCAGTAATCTTCCAGGAAGGATAAAGGATGTAGGTGTTATTTTTGATTTTGGAGTGCATGATATTGATGTAATGCGGTATCTGGCAGGCGAAGTGGAGTCTGTTTATGCAAGAGCGGGTAAGTTCAACAAAAATATAAGTCATGAGGATCATGCAAATATCGTATTAAACTTTGAAAATGATGTAAATGGGATAGTAGAGGTAAACTGGCTTACCCCAATGAAGATAAGAAAATTATTTTTAACTTGTTCAGAAAACTTTGTTGAGATGGATTATATAAGCCAATCTGTTACAATATCCTCATCCTCATTTAAAAAGATTGATGAAATGAATTTATATCATGTCCCTATACAATACAACATAAACCAAGTGGCATTGGAAAAGAAAGAGCCGTTAAGAAATGAAATAGAAGATTTTGTGGATGCAATCGAGAACAGTAAAAAACCTTTAGCAACTGGAGAAGATGGATTGAAAGCATTGGAAGTTGTTCAGGCTGCAGAGGAATCATATAAAAAAGGAGGAGTGGTAAAATTATGATACATGAATCGGCATATGTGGAAGATGCGAAAATTGGAAAAGGAACGAAAATATGGCATTTTGTTCATGTCAGGAAAGGAGCAAAAATCGGAAAAAACTGCAACATTGGAAAAGGAGTTTACATAGATACAAATGTTGAAATAGGCGACAATTGCAAAATCCAAAATTTTACAACCATCTATCAGGGAGTAAAAATAGGTAATGATGTCTTTATAGGCCCTCATGTCTGCTTCACCAATGATATTTATCCAAGAGCGTTTATCTGGAATGAGGAAAAATTGGCAAAAACCGTGGTAAAAGATGGTGCCTCCATAGGAGCTAGTTCAACGATTGTGGCGGGTATAACTATAGGAAAATGTGCAATGGTTGGAGCAGGAGCTGTAGTAACAAAAGATATTCCAGATTATGGATTGGTTTTTGGAAATCCGGCAAGTTTGAAAGGATTTGTTTGTGAGTGTGGCACAAAGCTAAAAAAACTGGGAAAGAAAGAAAATAAGATTGTTTTAAAATGTCCTCAATGTGGAAAAGAAGTAGAAATAAATTATGAGATATATGCAGGGGTAGAAAAATGATTTCTATTGCTAAGCCATTGATCGGAGCAGAAGAAAAACAGGCCGTTTCAGAAGTTCTAGACTCTGGAATGATTGCATGCGGGCCAAAAACAAAAGAATTTGAAGAAGAATTTGCCAATTTTGTTGGAACAAAATATGCTGTTGCAACTAATTCTGGAACGGCATCTTTACATATTGCTCTGCTTTCTTTAGGAATAAGAGAAGGAGATGAAGTTATAGTTCCTTCTTTTTCGTTTATTGCGACAGCAAACTCTGTTTTATTTTGTAATGCCAAACCAGTATTTTGTGATATAAATTCAAAAACTTTTAACATAGATATAAACAAAATTGAGAAGTTGATAACTGATAAAACCAAAGCTATTATGCCTGTTCATTTATATGGGCAACCAGCAGATATGAAACCAATTTTGGAAGTAGCTGAAAAATATGGGTTATATGTTATAGGAGATGCTGCTCAAGCCCATGGAGCAAAATATGACAATAAAATGATAGGCTCATTTGGTGATGTCGAATGCTTTTCTTTTTATCCCACCAAAAATATGACAACCGGAGAGGGAGGAATGGTAACAACAAACAGTGAGAAGGTGGCTGAGAGAGCTTATTCTATTAGGAATCATGGAAGAGAAAAAACGAAATGTGGTTATGGACACAACCGATTGGGTTACAATTACAGGATGACGGATATTGC
Organism: Candidatus Thermoplasmatota archaeon; assembly: GCA_034660695.1. NCBI lineage: Archaea > Methanobacteriati > Thermoplasmatota > Thermoplasmatota archaeon. The sequence continues at coordinate 2,325 of JAYEJS010000138.1, forward strand.
AGCCGCTATTGGAATCGAGCAATTAAAAAAATTACCGAAATTTAATGAAAGAAGGAAAGAGAATGCAAAATATTTAAATAAGAAATTGGATGAAATGAAAGGGATAGAAACACCTTATGCTTTAAAAAATGTCGAACACGTATATCATCAATATACAATAAAGTGCAAAGATAGGGAAAAGCTTATTCAAAAATTAAAAGAAAATGGGATAGGCTATGGGATTTATTATCCAAAGCCATTACATTCTTATAAGCACCTGAAGGGGTTTGCACATGATGATTTAAAGAATTCCGAAGAAGTAGCCAAAGAAGTAATTTCATTGCCAGTACATCCATCATTGACAAAAGATGATTTAGAAAAGATAGTGGAAGCCATTACATAGGCTTGCCTATTCCCTTGTAAATGAAACCCTCTTCTTCACATTTTTCTCTGTCATAAGCATTTCTTCCATCTATTATTATGGGTGTTCTCATCTTATTTTTTATTGATCGTAGATTGAGATTTAAGTATTCTTTATGTTTGGTGACTATAACTAAAGCATCTGCACCTGTGATAGCTTCGTTGATGTCTTTGACAAATGGCAGTTCATAGTCCCGCACATAGGAATCATGCATCACGGGTTTCGCTCCTTTTTTCTTAAGGATTTCATACAATGGTTTTGCAGGAGTATTCCTTGTATCGTCTGAATTTTCCAGAAATGCAACTCCAAGAATTGCTATTTTCGCATCTTTAATTTTTTGTCCTGCTTCATTCAATCCCTCCTCTAAAAGGTCAGCCATATGAGTCGGCATCCACATGTTTAATTCCCTACTTTTGATAATGATATTTGGTTCGACCTTATATTTTCCGTATTGGTCAACTCCATATTTTAATAACCACGGATCTTTAGGGAGGCAATGCCCTCCTGTACCAGCCCCAGGGAAATGCATATTTCTTATTGGATTGGCAGATGGGTTTGATGGATCATTCGGCAATGTATTAACCAATTCCCTTACTTTAAAAGCATCTACCCTCAAGCTTTCGCACATTAAAGCGATTTCATTAGCAAATGCAATGTTCACATCTCGATATGCATTTTCGACTACTTTTGACATTTCTGCCGTTAATACATCTGTTAGATATAATTTTGCCTTTACAATATTTTTATATAAGTCCATTGCTCTTCTAGCACTCTCTCCATCAATCCCGCCGATAATTCTGGGGTAATTTATAATATTATGGAGTAAGCGTCCTACCATAACCCTTTCATAAGAATAAGCGAGTGAGAAATCTTTACCCGCCTTTAGCTTGGATTCTTTTTCCAGTATTGGCCTTACGACATTTTCTGTGGTGCCAGGAGCAACTGTAGATTCTATAACTACTAAAACCCCATTCTTCATGTGTCTTCCAACTTGCTTACTCGCTTCTTTGAGAGATTCATATTTTGGTATTCCTTTTTCATCTGTGGGGGTTTGAACATCTATTAAAATATAATCTGCATCTTTACATTCAGAAAAATCATCGGTGACATGGAAAGACCCTTTTTTAACAACTTTTTTGATAAGTTCGGATAAGCCCGGCTCATCCCCTCCAATTGGGTTTTTACCTTCATTTAACCAGTCTATTTTCCATCCCGATCGTTTTGATCGTCGTTGTATACCAACAACATTGAATCCTTCAACATCAGCAAATAGAGCTGCTGCGGGAATTCCAACGTAACCCATACCGATAACAACAATTTTTTTAACCATACTGATGAGTAATATGCCTTCTTTATTAAAATCTTTCATTCCGGAAATCATCATTTTTAAATACGAAAATACAATTCAATGGCAGATGAAAATCTTAATGACGCTGGCAAACCCATTTACCCATGATCCATAGATAGGAAAAGGCATATAAACTCAAATTTGATAGATGAAAAACGACATAATTGTACTGTTCTCATTTTATGAACAAGTTGTTCTCAAATCATGAACAAAAAGTTCATATATTGTGAACTATATATATGA
>JAYEJS010000139.1 GCA_034660695.1 Candidatus Thermoplasmatota archaeon
GTTTTTTTACAACAACCGATTTGGTAAATCGATTGACTAATTTTGCTTTCATTGTCCCATCCCTACGGTTTCCTAAACCGTGGGAAGCATTCAAATTTTTCTAAAAATTTTGCTGGTCATCTACTGTCTATTTGTTTCCTCTTTTCAGCGATGGCACTGCCGAGGATGCCGGCGTTATTCAACCAAACGATACCTACATTCAAACTTATCCTTTATTTCCAGAATCTCATTTGCTACTTCATGCCTGAAGATGGGTTTTGCCCGTGAAACTCCCTTTTCCGTTATAAAGTAGTCTACATGTCTAACTGGCGTAAAATCAAAATAAAAATTCTTCACTTTTACTTTATCGGGCGAATCCTGCCATATTTCTTTTCTACCTTCTTCCTTGATAAATACAAAAGGAAACGCTTTGTGGGACGAGGATGCCATATACACATCTTTTCCCGTACCCTTTGCATGGGAAGCGAGGGCTGCCGTCCCTATTTTATTGATAGTCCCTTTTTTAAGAATAGCATCCGTACCCATCAGAATCATGTCCGCCTTGCCTACATACGAAAAGAGCGATATGTCAGTGGTAAAGATGGTGTCGACGTTGCTCTCGCACAATTCTCTGACAAGCTTTCTTCCTTCATATTTCGGACGGGATTCGCTGCATATGGCCCTGATATTCTTGCTTTCGCATGCTCTTAATATCCTGGATACCGTCGAGCTCCTGCTGTATGTGAGGACTGTAGCATTGTCTTTTATCACGCTTGCACCATGTTCAATAATCCTTTCATTCGCTTTCGCCATTCTATTGAATTGCTTTATCGCATCTTTGCCGTACAGAAAGGCGAGATTTGCAATGTTCCAGAGGGAAGCCATCGAAGGATAGGCTGACAGCAGTTCGTAGCATCTTTCAAAAAGCCCATCCCTGCCCACGTATTTCTTTATGTCCCCAATAGCCTTTTCTTCAATCTCTGCCGCCCCTGAAATCCTGTCCTGTTTCATTGCCATCCAATATGCAGGCGAATAAAAATATATTGCTGCTTTGGAACAGGTGGCGGGGCTATTCTGGCAGAGGGTAAACTATATAATGTGTTTCTGTATAAAAAATCATGTTAAAGTACAGTACTATCTCCGTACCGAAAACCCTTCATGAGGAGATACGGAGGACAGTGGTGGAAGATCCCAGAGTTGGTTATTCAAGTGTCGCAGAGTTTTCCAAGGAAGCCATACGTCTCAGGTTAGACGAACTGAAGATGGAAATGAAGGGCGAAAGGCAGAATACGAAGAAAATAGAAAAGCTGGTGAAAAAGATAGAGAATGCAATAAAATCCTGATGCTGTATCAGGGGAAAATTGGGCCGGGCTTACTTTATCCCGAGTTTTCTTTCCTTTTCGGCTATCATCAATCTAGTTTCTATGACGGTATCTGGGTTGAGGGAAATACTGTCTATTCCGCATTCAACTAAAAATTCTGCGAATTCCGGAAAATCTGAGGGGGCCTGCCCGCATATTCCGATTTTTTTCCCATGTTCTTTTGCTATTTTTATTACTTCCTTTACCATTCTCTTTACCGCCTCGTTTCTCTCATCAAATAAATTTGCCACAATGTCAGAGTCCCTATCAAGACCGAGGAGCAGCTGGGTTAAATCGTTGGAGCCTATGGAAAAGCCGTCAAATATATCTGCAAATTTATCTGCAAGAATAACATTGGATGGTATTTCACACATTACATAAATTTCCAGGCCGTTTTCACCCTGTTTAAGCCCAAACTCTTCCATTGTTTTTATGACCTTTTTTCCCTCGTCGGGGGTTCTGCAGAACGGTACCATCACCTTTACATTTGACAGTCCCATCTCGTCCCTCACTTTTTTTATGGCCCTGCATTCCAGTTCGAATGCCGGCTTGAATTTTTTGTCGTAATATCTCGAAGCCCCCCTCCATCCGAGCATGGGGTTGCTCTCAGCAGGCTCATACAAATACCCCCCGATTAAACTGGCGTATTCATTTGTCTTGAAATCGGAGAGGCGGACAATTACGTCATTAGGGTAAAATCCTGCGGCAATTTTTCCGATTCCCATGGCGAGCTGCTCAACAAAAAATTCCACTTTGTTTTTGTATGAAAGGGTGCGGTTATCTATTTCCCTCACGATTTCCATTATTTTTTTATCCTTATCGGCAATTTTTTTAAGTTTATCATATTCTATCAGTGCCATGGGGTGTATTCCAATATGTGAGCTTATTACAAATTCCTCTCTCGCAAGCCCTACGCCGTCATTCGGTATCTGGCACTGCAAAAAAGCTTTTTCAGGTATGGCCGCATTCATCATTATCTTTGTTTTTGTGTTTGGTATGCTATCAAGGGGGATTTCCTCCACTTTATATTTCAGCAACCCCTCATAGATGTTTCCAACTCCTCCAGAACAATCTGCCGTTATGGGCATTCCATCTTTTATTTTACACGTAGCATCATTTGTGCCGACAACGGCAGGTATGCCTAGTTCTCTGCTCACTATCGCTGCATGGCACGTTCTTCCCCCACGGTCGGTCACGATGGCGGATGCAATCTTCATTATCGGTTCCCAGTCCGGATCTGTCATTCCCGTTACAAGCACTTCTCCATTCCTGAACTTTTCAATTTCACTTGCATTTTTTATAACCCTCGCTTTTCCCTGCCCTATCTTGCTTCCTATTGCTTCCCCCTTCGCAATTGCATTTCCTTTCTCCAGAAGCCTATAAGTGCATAGCATATCTACTTTTTTTGCTGAATGAACCGTCTCGGGTCTGGCCTGCACTATGAAAATTTCATTGCTTTTCCCATCTTTTGCCCATTCCATATCCATCGGCATTCCATAATGCTCCTCTATTCTGCATGCCCATTTTGCGAGAAGAAGTATTTCATCATCAGATAACACAAACTCGTTCCTCTTTTTTTCAGAAACAGTCCTCTCTACAGTACCATTCTCGGAACAGACGAGCATTTTTCTTTTATCTCCCAATTTCTTCTCCACTATCGGCCTGAAAACTTTCCTAAGGGTTGACTTGAATACGTAAAATTGATCCGGATTTACTTCCCCCTGGACAATGGTCTCCCCAAGCCCCCACACTCCCGTAATATACACTGCATTCTCGAAGCCGCTTTCGGTATCTATGGAAAACATGACACCAGAACATGCTAGATCTGAATGCACCATTTTTTGTACCCCGACTGAGATGTATACATCCAGATGCCGAAATCCATGGTCTTCCCTGTAAGAAATGGCCCTATCCGTAAAAAGGGATGCAAAGCAATTGATAATACTTTCAATCACGTTTTCTTTCCCTTTAACATTAAGATACGTGTCCTGCTGCCCCGCGAATGATGCCGTTGGCAAATCCTCGGCGGTAGCGCTGCTCCTTATGGCGACATCGACATTCCCGCCGTACATTTCTTCCATTTTTTTGTATGCCCTCACTATTTCTTTCTCCAGATCCTTTGGCATCGGGGAATTTTTTATGAGATTTCTTATCCTTTCACCTTTTTTTTTCAGATCTTTCACATCCTTTGTGTCCATACTATCTAAAAGTTTTTTTATTTCCCCGCTTACGCCAGAATCTTCCATAAATTTTTTGTATGCAATGGAGGTGACGGCAAACCCGTTTGGTATTTTTATCCCATCCTTGGACAATTTTCCGTACATTTCACCCAAGGAAGCATTTTTGCCCCCAACTAGGGAAATATCATCAGAATCTATTTCATCAAACCATAGTATGTACCCACCCTTCATCAAAAATAAATGGGTAATTCTTATTAAAATACTTTGGAGGCAAGGCACGGTCATAATAGTATTTTCCATCCCTCGTTATTGTAGAGCCGTTGGAGTGAAGGTTATATTCTAATTTTTCAAGATAAAAATTTATAAGTTCCGTGATGGCCCGACTTTAATTATAGTAAAAGACATTAGTTTTTGATTAAAGTTAAATACCTCTACATCTATTAGACTCAAGTTTAAAAGATCATCGATTCTACATCAGTAAAAGTGTAGTAAAATTTTAGAATTTTCGCTGCTAAATAACTTTGATATACCTATCTAGTCCTAGTTGCGAAAAAACAGCAGCTTGTACAGGACTCATCTCCTTTACCTTCAACTGAATATCACCTGTCCGAATATCTTTCACTAGAGCTACTTGTAAGTCTCTCAATTCTTCAAGGAGTCGCTCGTCACTAACAGTAACTCTTCGGAGTTGTTTTTTTATCAATCGAATAAAAGAGAGTGCCATCACACATAGAAATATGTGAACCCTTATTCTGTCATCCTTATCATGATAAACAGGTGGTATTGG
>JAYEJS010000140.1 GCA_034660695.1 Candidatus Thermoplasmatota archaeon
GCAAACCATAAACCTTTGCAAAAACTTGGCAGTAATATTCTCCAGCCAACTTTGATGAAGCATACGGTGATAATGGCATTGGTAACATATCCTCCTTTAACGGTAAATTTGGATTATCTCCGTAAACAGCACATGATGAAGCGAAAACAACTTTTTTTACATTGCAATCTCTCGCTGCAATTAAAACATTCAAGGTTCCATTTGTATTAATGTCATTAGTTAATAAAGGATTCTCAACACTTTTGGGAACAGAAACAACGGCAGCCTGATGAAAAACATAATCTGCTCCTTCGAACTCATTCTTCAAAAATTCCAAATCTCGAATATCTCCTTTTTTAAAAACAATTTTTTTGTCATCGAGCAAATGTTTTATATTTTCCAATTTTCCTGTGGAAAGATTGTCGATAACCGTAACTTCACTGTCCTTTGTCAGTTCCTCCGCCAGATGAGAGCCGATAAAGCCTGCTCCTCCTGTAACTATAACTTTTTTATTTTCCATGATATTTACCTTCTTTTAATCAATTCTTCTAAACTCGGCAATTTTTTATCTTTTTCCGAAATAATTGGACTCTCAATGGGCCACTGGATATTAACATCGGGATCATTCCAGATTAAGCCAGATTCATGACTGGGAGCACAAACATTGTCAACTTTGTAGATGACCTCTGCTCCCAGATAGCGAGCAGTGTACATGACAAACAAAAAGCCTGAGATGTAGCTTGCAATACATGATACAGGCAATATGCCCGTGTTCTTCGCGACATGCCGGACAGTATTCATTCCTACCTATCACCCCCAAGAATTCTTTCTATCTCTTGGACTAAGTTCCCAGCTCTTTCAACTGCATTATCAGCTTCCTTTTCCGAGATCGTTCCCGCAGTATCATATACCGTAGCATGTCTCTTTCTGCGCATCCTATCCAAAACAATGACCTCTTCTCTTCTTAAAAAGAGTTCTGCAAACCTAACTGCAGAGATATGCTGATTTCTGCCAGAAGGCCGGTATCCTTTTGAAAACATGAGCGCTCTAATTGCCTGTAATATTGCGTTATACGCTATAGAGAACGCCCAATCATCATTCTCTCTCAAGATAGCCTTTGCAACTTTTATATCTCTCTTCGCAAGATTAAAAGCATCTTCTACCTTTTTCTTATCCGCGGGCAACCTTTTTGTATATCCTTCCCTCTCAAGTTCATCTAAGGTCACTCAGATCACCTACCAACATACTCTTTGGCTCTTTTAGCACATTTAAGACAAAAGGATCTTTCCTTTTTTTTCTCCTCTCAAATTCTTCCGCTGTAAACAGAACATAATTTATCTCACGAGATAGTCTCTTCTCGACTTCCCTTATTTCTTTTATAAGTTCCTCTTCATTTATCTCCCCAACTATGAAGGTATCGATATCACTATCTACTCCTGCTTTGCCACTTGCAAAAGAACCGTATATAAAAGCGGTCTCTACGCTCAGCCCTGATAAACTATCCTGCAATACTTTTGCCATTCCCTCTGTCTTAAGAATGATACTTGCTAACTCGTTGTATATAGGCATTTTTTTGTTTACAACATAATATTTCGAGTTTCCTCTTCTTTCACTCTTCAACAAGTCTATTTCCTCCAAATTCGCTAATTCTCTACGAACAGCATTTATATTCTCCTTGACATTTCTTGCAATTTCCCTGACATACATCTCCCTTCCTGGATTCATCATGAATAATGTGAGCAGCTTTACTCTTGTCCGAGATGTGAACAACTTCTGAAGCATGTATAACAATAGTATTCGATTGTATAAAAATTTTATCCATACCGCTATTTGCAAAGTGAGCAACACACCTGTATTCTTCGCGACATGCTGAACAGTATTCATTTTATCCTCTCCAAGTATTCTCTGAATAATGGGTGATAGAATTTGTATCTCCCTCTATTTATCTTCACCACCAGATTCTTCTCAACCAGCCTTTTTAGATGATTCTTTATTTCTCCCAATTCCCCTTTTCTTCCTTCAAAGGACTTCGGATCCGCCGGAAATCCTGTCACATAAGGATTAATCATTCAAACCACCACTTACAATTATTACATAGTACTGTAAGTTTTGTAATTTTCTGTTGTAATGCCTCCGCATTCTTTGCTATTCTCTGAATTGTATTCATTTTATTTTCCCCATTATATCAGATATCTCTTATCTCTTTTCTTTTGATTAGCTCTTTCAAGCCTGGCAATTTTTTGTCTTTTTTTGAGAGAACTGGATTATCAATGGGCCACTGGATATTAACATCGGGATCATTCCAGATCAATCCAGATTCATAATCAGGAGCATAGACGTTGTCAACTTTATAGATTATTTCTGCTTCATTGCTTAGAACCAAAAATCCATGGGCGAATCCTTTTGGGATAAAGAGCATGAGTTTGTTATCCTCAGATAGCTCGGCAGATGCATATTTTTTGAATGTAGGAGAGTTCTGCCTTATGTCAACGGCAACATCAATAATTTTTCCTTTTATGCACCTGACCAATTTACTCTGAGTATATGGCTCCTTCTGGAAATGTAAGCCACGCAAAACTCCGTATTTTGATTTTGAATGATTTTCCTGAATGATGTCTATGTCTATCCCAGCCTTTTCAAAATCTCCCTTTTTGTAAGTTTCCATGAAAAAGCCACGTTCATCCTCAAATACTCTTGGTTTAACAAGCACAACGTCAGGAATATCCAGTCTTTCAAATTCGAAGGGCATCTCATCACCTTAAATTAACTTTTTCCACCACCACTCGTTCTTTACATACCATTGGATTGTATCTTTCATTGAATTTTCAAAATCCTGACTTTTCTTCGCTGTCCAGCCCAACCTTTTTATCTTGCCTGAATCAATGCTGTAACGGCGGTCATGCCCCGGCCTGTCTTTAACATGTTCAATCAATGATGATGGTTTATTGAGTTCCTTTAATATGATGTTTGTGATTTCAATATTTGTACGTTCATTGTCAGCGCCAATGTTGTATATCTCCCCTTCCTTTCCTTTCTTTCTAACCAAATCTATTCCTTCGCAATTGTCTTCAACGTAAAGCCAATCCCTAATTTGCAAACCGTCCCCATATACAGGCAATAATTGATTGTGCAAAGCTTTTATGATGAAGAGAGGGATAAGCTTCTCAGGATATTGATATGGGCCAAAGTTATTGCTTGAACGGGTGATTAAAACTGGCAAACCATATGTAACAAAATATGAATTGACCAGTAAATCCGCAGAAGATTTGCTTGCTGAATATGGCGAGGAAGGATTTAAAGCATCATTTTCCTTAAAAGTTCCTTTTTCTATGCTTCCATAAACTTCATCAGTAGAAATTTGAATGTATTTGTCGACATCAAATTTTCTACTTGCTTCTAGTAAGGTAAAGGTACCAAAAACATCTGTTTTTATGAATGTTTCTGGTCCTGTTATGCTTCTATCAACATGACTTTCAGCAGCAAAATTTATTATTTGCTTTACTCCATATTCCTTAATCACTTTTTCAACTATTTCTTTATCACAAATATCTCCTTTAAAAAAATGATATCTCGGGTCATTTTCCACATCTCTTAAATTATCCAGATTTCCTGCATAGGTAAGCTTGTCATAGTTAACAACTTCAATATCATCATATTCATTCAATAAATAATGAATAAAATTTGAGCCGATGAAACCTGCTCCTCCTGTCACCATTATCTTCATATTTTTGCCTCTCCCAACAATTCCTTCGCAACTTTTTTAAATGTTTCTAAAGTTCCTAAATCCTTTCGCAAGATGCTATAAACTTCATCTATGTCAAGCCCCCAATATATATGAACCAAGATATTTCTAAAACCAGCTAAATCTGCTAACTTGTCTGCAAGTTCTCTGGAGATTACCTCTTCATTTGCAAGAATTTCGAAGGTTTCTCTACAAGTAGAAGGTTTTTTAAATTCCTTATCAGCTATTATGTAGGTTGCAATATCTATTGATGCCTGGACACTTACTAACATAGCATGCAATACCATATTCCTCTTATCCCTATCCTTTTTAAGCTCCTCAATTGAAATATTTTGATATCTTTTCCAATCCTTTAACGCTTCATCCAACTCTCTTAAATGAGATAGCAACTTCATTCTAAACCCTCGCTAAAAATTTTCTGTCTAATTGTTCAGCGACCACTCTAAAATCAAGATATTTTGAAATTGTAGCAGCCTCGTATTCCTCTTTTTTAACTTTATCTCTAACAAATACTGCTTTGCCTGTTTTCAAAACTTCATATTGAAATTCAATTGGTGAATA
>JAYEJS010000141.1 GCA_034660695.1 Candidatus Thermoplasmatota archaeon
GTTCCTATGTGGAATATTTTTAAAGGTATAAGGAAATTAAAGTGATAGACTCGCAACTTCATATAACAGCGGATAAAAGGCTCACTCCGTTTTCCCAGAATTGCCTTCGGCAACTTCTTTTATCCGCAAAACGTTAGGCGTAATTTTCGAGGGCTCGCTATTTTCAAATCTTGATCTGGCACGGCTTATGAAAAAATTATTAAATAAACTCAATCTAAGTGATTGTTATGGAAAAAACTTCATTTGAACTCGTACCAACCGCACCATATGATTTTGATTTACAATGGAAATTTTATTATTCCTCTAGGGAGCCGCAGCCAGAGATTTATAAAGATGGCATCTGGAGACGGGCTTTCAAAATTGGAGATAGGTTAGTTCCAATAACGGTTACTTCTGATGGCACGGTAGAAAAGCCAAAATTGAGGGTCAACGTATTCTCCAAACTTAATACGAAAGAGAAGAAGGATATATCGAATAAAATCACGGATATTTTTAGATTAAAGGACGATCTCAAAGAATTATATAATTTTATGGACAAAGATAAGATACTCCTTGGAATAGAAAGCAAACTTTACGGTCTAAGACCGCCGGGAATCGGGGAGAGTATATTTGAAGGAGCGATCAGAGTAATAATTCAACAACAGATTTCTTTACGGGTTGCCTATGTGATGACTGGGGCATTGGTCAGGAGATTTGGAGAGAAAGTAGAAATTAACGGAGAGGGATATTACGATTTTCCTTCACCACAAGTATTGGCAAATGCCAATGAAACTGAATTGAGGAGGTGTAAATTATCCCATCAGAAAGCCAAATACATTAAAGAACTCGCATTGAAAGTCGCCAATGGATATGATTTGGAGAAAATCAGAGAGATGAATAATAATGAAGCAATCGAAGAATTGATGAAATTTAAAGGAATTGGTATGTGGAGCGCCGAATTGATATTGATAACGACATTGGGAAGAATGAATCTCTGCGTTCCCGACGACCTCGGAGCCAGAAAGGCGGTTTCACACTTCTACTTTGATAGGAGACTTCAATCCGGAGATGTCGTTAGAAAATTCACAGAAAGATGGGGTAAGTTCAAGGGCTGGATAATTTATTATTTAATTTGTGCTTATAATATGGAAAATAGAAAGGAGGCGTGAAATATGGAAAAACAAAAACTATACGAAAAGGGCATGGAAAATTATCCAAAGGCAACAGTGATTTTAACAAATGTGTTGCTATTACTCTGGTTTGGATTCGCCGCTTACGGTATGTCTGCATTGAAACTTGTGGGATTGCCAATACTTTCTATTATCTATCTTTTGTTTGCTTTCGTTATGTTGGGGCTCATTTTAAGAAAACACCTGTGCACACACTGTTATTATTACAACAAATGGTGTGGTTCTGGCTGGGGAAAATTGAGTTCGTGTTTATTCAAAGAGAAATCAGGTAATTACGAACTTGGAATGAAATTAGCCGGTTTAACTTGGGGCTTATTGACGGTCGTCCCAATCATCGCCATTCCACTCGCGATGTTTCTGCACAGAGAATTTTTAATATCTGGCGGAATCTGTCTGGCTGATTTCCTGGCGATAATGGTTGTGAACCAGTTTGGGAGGAAAAGGGGATGCACACAATGTAAGATGAGATACATTTGTAAAGCAAGTGCGGCCAAGAGATAGAACATGGAAACAAAGCTTCAAAGAATAGTGAAAATTCTATCAGAGAAATACAAAATCAACGAGTGGTGGGGAAAATATACCCCTTTTGAGACCTTGGTTAGTATAATCTTGTCTCAGCGAACATATTGGAAAAATGTGAAAACTGCCACCGAAAGATTTGGCAAGAGGTTTAGTGGTATTGAAGATGTAACAAAGGCAAATATAAAAGAAATAGAGGAAGTTATTAAGCCCGCTGGTTTGTATCGTATGAAAGCTCCGAGAATTAAAAACATCGCCGAATATTTAGTTGAAAAATACGGTGGCAAGTTAGATAAAATATTGAATCTTCCCTATGCTAAAGCCAAGAGAAAACTGATATCAATAAAGGGGATTGGACCAAAAACCGCTGATGTATTTTTAATAGCAATTAAGGGAGAACAAGTTTTACCGGTCGATGTTCACATTTTTAGGATAATAAAAAGATTGGGAATAACTGACAACAAGGATGATTACGAAAGTTTGAGGGCAAAACTCGAAGCAGAGGTACCACCCAACCAGAGAATGAAGACTCATTTGATATTAATAGAATTCGGAAGACAGATTTGCAGAGCACAAAATCCCAAATGTGAAGAATGTCCAATCAAAAGATATTGCGGGATTAGAAAAACATGATTTCGCCGTGCCGAATATATAACATTTTGCGAGCCCTCGAAAACTCAAAATCATTCGGACTTTGCCCTTCGGGACATTGCTCCCTTCGGTCGCAACGTCGTATATGCTGGAAACGTTATCCCCTGCCTATTTATGTTTTCGTTTTTCATGTGCTGGATTGCAAAAGGTCAAAAGGATTAAATAGCATGTAAACATATGTGTTTACGTGATGCTATGGCTCAGGTGCAGGTGAGAATCCCGGAGAATTTGCTTGAGAAGGTAGACGAATGGATTGAAGAGGGAAGGTTTAAAAGTCGGAGCGATGCGATAAGGATTGTTTTGAGTCAATATGAAGGACGGGAAAAAACTCGAGAATTTTATAAATTATTGACCGAGAGAAGTAGAGAAGCTAAGGAACATCCTGAAAACTTGGTTTTATTGGAGTAGATGGGGATGGGTTATCAGGTATTACTTCATCCGAGAGCCAATGCCTTCCTTGAGAGTATTGAAGGTGAGCTAAAAAATAGAATAAGAAAAAAGCTTCACGCCCTGAATTCCAACCCAGAAAAAGGAGAGAAACTGAAGTACTCGGATTTCTGGCGATTGAGAATAGGGGATTATCGTGCAGTTTATGAAATAGATCACAATAATAATCGGGTAATAATACTATTTATTGGACATAGGAGAGAGGTTTATGATGATTTCTCAAGGTTGTTTTGAAACCCCTTACTTTCCTCACGATTTATTATATCGAAAATTGCACGAATGAGTCCTGCGAAAGCCTTCGGCAAAACTTCTTTTATCCGCAAAACGTTACACTCTCACGTTTTTCATGTAATCCCTCAATGCCCGTTTTGATGAATGCCATACATTGTTCAACTTAATGACGTCCAGATTGCCCTGTCGGGCGTGGAGACTGAGATATCAGTATCGGCTAATTTTTTAAAAATCCGATGTTGGAAATAGCAACCATTATATACCCAACTTCTTTAAGCAAAAGCATGTCTTTCGTTGAAGTTTACAAAACAAAAAGATATCATCTCTTTAAGAGAATCAATGAGGCGGGCTTTGTTTGCAAGCTTTCCATGGCTTTCCTTTTTGCATGTTTAACAGGCGTCGGGGCAATGATAAGAATTTATCTCCCATTTACTCCCGTTCCACTCACCCTGCAGGTATTTTTTGTATTGCTCAGCGGCGTTGTACTCGGAAAATATTATGGAGGGCTGAGCCAGGCCGTCTATGCAGGTTTTGGGTTACTTGGCGTTCCATGGTTTACTTCTCCATCTGCCTTATTTGGCGTAACAGGCGGATACATCATCGGATTTATTTTTGCTTCAATGGCAGTGGGGTGGGTTAATGAAAAGATGAAAATAAAAAGGTTGCCCTATGCATTCATTCCAATGCTTCTTGGGGTAGGAATTATCTATGCATTTGGCTCATTGCAATTTTCCCTTGTAATGCACACCAGCATGTACGAAACCATGATGATGGCGGTCGTTCCATTCATCGCCCTTGACACGATCAAGGCGTTTGGGGCATCTCTGGCAACTTTCATAATAATGCCAGAAAAGTGATAAGCATAGACAAAATCAGAGCCACCTATCTCAAGTGAATGCAATCACCACTCGTTATTTTCCTTATTTTTCCCTCGCTTTTGAGCATTAACCTTCCATGCTCGTCGATATCTATTGCCGTGCCTTCAACGAAGCCGTCCATCATTTCTATCCTGACAAACCGTCCTATCGTATCGGATAGCCTTTTATATTCGCAAAAAGCGTCTTCTACTTCAAAATTCTTTAGTATTCTTTTTAACAGGATATCTTTGGAAATGCTTTTCCCCGTCTGTTCTTTGATTGCTGTCGAGGTTTTTAGCGGCACGGTATCCATATTTACCCCGATTCCAATAATTGCATAGTTGCGGAACAATTCTATAATTATGCCCGCTATTTTTTTGTTTTTAACCAGGACATCATTAGGCCATTTTATTCTCGCACGTAAGCCAAATTCCTCCAGTGTTTTTGCAACTGCAACGGCAGAAATTAAAGGTAAAGCACCTTGTTTTTTTACAACGACTGAAAAATATAATCCATCAGAGGGGGAAATCCATTTCCTTCCCAGCCTTCCTTTCCCTTTGCTCTGTTCATCCGCTATAACCACAAGTCCTTCTTCTTCACCTTCCTCAATCAATTCTTTCGCAACATTCTGCGTGGAATCAACTTTACCATAACGGCATATCTTGACCATTTTACATGAACGTTGGCGGCACTCCGACAGTCAGATAGATTGCTTTTTCTTTTCCTATGTTCTTTGCCCTATGCGGCAAATTCGAGCTGTGCCACAGCACGTCTCCCTCTTCCATCTCGTACGAATTCTCTCCGACCTGGTATTCTATTTTTCCCTTCAAAACAATATGCAATTCCTCGCCATCATGCCTGTAAAATTCTGATATAGCACCACCTTCCATTTCTGCTGTAATGGCCTGCATTTGACTTGACTTCACAAGCATCTTGAAGGTTTTTTCATCCACACTCTTTATAAATTTTGCCTCTCCCTTTTTTATAAAAATTTCTTTCATACACTCACCCCAACAATCCTATAAACACCCCAGCGGCTACAGCCGACCCTATCACGCCGGCTACGTTCGGTCCCATTGCATGCATTAAAAGAAAGTTATCCGGGTCTTCCTCCCTTGCTATTCTCTGAACGACCCGCGCGCTCATCGGCACAGCAGATACACCGGCAGCCCCTATCATGGGATTTATTTTTCCTCCTGAAATCTTATAAAACAACTGGCCAAGGGCTACTCCTCCAGCGGTTGCGGTTACAAACGCAATGATGCCCAGAAACAATATTTTTACTGTTTCTATATTCAGGAATTTATCGGCAGTCATCATATAACCTATACCCAATCCAAGTGCCACAGTGGCCGCATTGATTATTTCATTTTGAGCAGATTTTGAAAGCCTCTCCGTTACACCGGAAACTTTCAACAAATTTCCAAACATGAGCATTCCTATCAATGGAAGGGCAGACGGAACGAGCAGGCCAACGACCACCGTCACCGCTATCGGAAAAATAATTTTTTCCAGTGGCTTAACTTCCCTCAAATTCTCCATCTTTATCGTTCTCTGTTTTTTTGTCGTCAAAGCCTTTATCACGGGTGGCTGAATCATGGGAACAAGAGCCATGTATGAATATGCTGCTACGGCAACAGGCGCAAGTATATTCGGGGCGAGCTTTGTTGCAGTATAAATTGTCGTAGGGCCGTCTGCACCCCCTATTATCCCTATTGCAGCAGCCTCTGTCAGGCCAAAGCCTAAGATGATGGCAGAAAACATGGCACAATATATGCCTATCTGGGCCGCCGCCCCTAATAAAAAAGTCTTCGGATTTGCTATTAAAGGTGTAAAGTCGGTCATTGCCCCGATTCCAAGAAATATAAATAAAGGCACTATCTCCGTACTTATCAGATGCACATAAATGAAATGCATCAATTCCGAGGGGCCCGTAACGCCAGGAAAAGATAAATTTGCAAGAATTGCTGAGAAACCGATCGGACCGAGAAGCAGCGGCTCCATTTTTTTATAAATTGCAAGATATAATAGAAGTATGCCTATGATTATCATAGCAACCTGCTTCAGCGTTATATACTCAAAACCCGTTTCAAAAAACATTATAATTTCCCCTCTGTATGAAGTTTTGCAGCTATTGCAGCAATCCCCCCGTCATCTTTTTTTTGCCTGAATGATAAAATTTTTCCGATGATGAAGGTAACGACGGCAAGAATACTCAGGGTTAAAAAAACTATTGTTATTCCTACAATAAAAACTTCCACCGCATTCATGTCTGTATCACCGCGATTAAATTTCCTGCTTCAACATCCTTTCCTTCAGAAACATTTACTGATTTTACGACTCCGTCCGCAGGAGATAAAACATCGTTTTCCATTTTCATCGCTTCCAGGACAGCTATTACATCTCCCTTTTTAACTTTATCACCACTTCTCACATTTATTTTAATTATGACTCCAAGCATTGGAGATGTTATTTCTATTTCTTTACCATCTCCTTTTCCCCTGGTTTCCATCTCCTTTGTTGTCTTCTCTTCCCCAATTATTTCGACATTATGCAAAATTCCGTTTACCTCTATCAAATAATCGGATTTTACATTAACATTGTACCTAACCCCGTCTATATCTATTGTATAAGGGGCAGGAAAAACGGGTCTTTTTACAACAGATTCAGACACGCTTGGCAATCGCTCTGCTTTTATTTCTCCCTTCAAAAATTTCAGGCCTACTTGAGGGTATATGGCATATGTCAAAACATCCTCCGGCTTCTTCAACAAACCCATTTCTTCCAATTCTTTCTTTCTTTTGTCGAACGTCGGCTCAAGCAAGTCAGACGGCCTGCATTCTATTACATCATCTTTCCAGTTGGGACCGAGTATTATCTTATAAATTTCTTCCAATATCTCTCCCGGTGGCTTGCCGTACATTCCTTTAACATAGTCCTTTGTTTCCCTTGGTATTTTTTTATACCTCCCAAAAAGGACATTCATTACGGCCTGGATGCCAACTATCTGAGAGGTAGGAGTAACCAATGGGGGAAAACCAAAATCTTTTCTTACCCTTGGGATTTCTGCTAAAACTTCATCGTATTTACCACCTGCCCCCTGTTGTTCCAGTTGAAACAATAAATTTGAGAGCATTCCGCCGGGTATTTGATGGGCAGTTACAGAAGGATCCGTTCTCAATGCCGTTATTTTATGAAAGTAACTGTACTTATCCCACACTTCAAGAAAATATTTTCTTGCCTCCATGAGCAGGTTTAAATTATATCCCGTGTCATATTCTGTTTCTCTTAATGCGGCAACAACTGATTCGGTTGGGGGCTGTGCCGTACCTCCTGAAAATGGAGAAATTGAAGTATCCAGTATATCAACGCCCGCCTCGCATGCTCTCATATATGACATACCGAACATGCCCGATGTGCAGTGAGTATGCAAATCTATGGGTATTTTTATCCCGGCTTCTTTTGCCCCTTTTATAAAGCCATATGCTTTTTTGGGCGTTACCAAACCCGCCATGTCTTTAATGCATAAAGAATCACAGCCCATGGATTCCAGTTTTTTAAAATCCTCAATGTAACGCTCGACAGTATGGACAGGGCTTACCGTATAGCTCAGAGAGCCTTGAGCATGACCACCAACTTCCTTGACATATTTAATCGGCTTTTCTAAGTTTCTCAGGTCGTTCAACGCATCAAATATCCTGAAATAATCGATTCCGTCTTTTTTGGCATGATAAATAAATTTTTCGACCACATCATCCGGAAAATTTTTGTAGGCAACTATATTCATTGCCCTCTCCAGCATTTGCAAAGGCGTGTTGGGCAAAGCCTCTTTCAACTTTTTTAATCTTTCCCACGGGTCTTCGTTCAGGTATCTTATGCAGACATCGAAGGTGGCACCACCCCATACTTCCATTGAAAAATACCCGATCTGATCCATAACGGGGCATATCGGCAGCATATCTTCAGTTCTAAGCCTTGTGGCAATCAACGATTGATGCGCATCCCTGAGAACTTGTTCATGCAATTGAACCATTTTTACCTCCTAAGGATATATTGTTTTGGATTTAAATCTTTTTAATTTTTTTAGTTTTAATCTTGTATACGCCAATAAACCACCTGCATCCCTGATAGCAAGTATTTCTTTTGGCAGTACCGGAAACGAGAACGTTTTTTCTCCAATCATGATACTTCCTTTTTCGATGTTCAATGCAATAGTATCGCCTTCCGAGTATGCTTTCACCGCTTCCGGACATTCTATAAGAACAAGACCCTGGTTAATTGCTGCCCTGTAAAATATTCTTGCAAAACTCTCAGCCACTATCGCTTCGACGCCAACATATTTTAAACCAAGAACAGGCTGCTCCCTTGAACTGCCGCATCCAAAGTTTTTCCCAGCAACAACAATATCACCTTCTTTCACATTCTCCGGAAATGATGGGTCCAGATCCTCTAAAAGATGAGGTTTGATTTCCTCGGGCGTGGAACAGGTATATGTATATTTTCCTGGAAAAAGCATATCAGTATTTATGTTGTCACCATATTTCCATACCTTCATTTCATCACCTCCCTCGGATCAGTGATTTTACCATGAATGGCTGATGCTGCAACAGTAGCAGGACTGGCAAGATATATCTCAGACTGTTTGCAACCCATTCTTCCTTTGAAGTTTCTGTTTGCCGTACTTAGGCATTTTTCACCTGGCGCCATCGCACCCTGATGCGCACCAAGGCAGGGCCCGCATCCTGGCGGAAGTATAATTCCACCTGCCCTGCTCAGGATTTCAATAGTACCGTTTTTAAGCGCTTTTTCAAAAACAGTTTTTGACGCAGGAAGTATAAGTAGCCTAACATCTGGTGAAATCTTTTTTCCCTTCAAAATTTCAGCCGCGATTCTAAAATCGTTTTCCCTGCCATTTGTGCATGTTCCGATCAGATATTGATCTATTTCAACGCCGGCAAGTTCTGAGACAGGTTTGACATTGTCCACATTGTGGGGGCAGGCAATCATCGGCGGGATTGTTGAAAGATTATATGTGAACTCCTTAATATATGAGGCATCAGGATCAGCCCATACGGGAGTATAATCCTTTATGCCTGTTTTTTTCAGATATTCAACAGTAACATCATCAACCTGGAAAACAGTGTTTTTTGCGCCTGCTTCCACACCCATGTTAGCAATGGTAAACCGATCTGCAATAGAAAACTGGCTCACATTTCCATGAAATTCAACAGAGCAATAATTTGCACCCGAGGAACCAATATCGCCTATGATATAAAGTATGACATCCTTTGCCGAAACAAAGGGTTTTAATTTCCCTTCGATTGTTATCTTGATTGTTTCCGGCACCTTAAGCCATGTTTCACCCGTAAGCATGATTGAAGCGGCTTCAGTTCTGTCTATACCCGTTGAGAATACATTAACAGCACCGTATGAGCATGTATGGGAATCACTCCCAAGTATCAGGCTTCCAGGAACAGCAAACCCTTTTTCTAAAATAATTTGATGGCATACCCCCGTACCTACATCAAAAAAATTTTTTATTTTATGTTTTTTCACGAATGTTCGTATCTTTTTATGGTTGTTTGCTGTTTTCTCGTTTGCCGCAGGAATCACATGGTCAAGAACAATAACAGATAAGTCAGGGTTGATAACACCGTATTTGTCGAGTTCATCCGATATTTTTCCAATAATCGCCGCTGTATTATCATGTGTTAAAAGATGATCTGGCTTAACAGTGACAATTTGCCCCGGCACAACACCCTTAACAGCCCCTGCCTTTCTAGCTAAGATTTTTTCAGCAAATGTTTTCCCCATAACTATTCACCTTTTCAGAATACCTCCCCTTTGATAGATTCTCATCTGAATCTCTGAGAAAGGAGTTGTCTTGTATTCCTCATTTTTTGAAAGATTTTTTATCTTTCCTATTGAGAAATCCACCATAATCTCATCCCTGTTTCTGATGATGGAAGAAGCGTTTTCCATTGTCATTACTGGCATACCTGAGTTAATAGCATTTCTTTCGTAGATTGAACCGAATGACTCGGCAATTATAACAGAGATGCCAAGACTTCTGAAACATTCAACCGCCTGCTGACGTGAACTGCCGCATCCAAAGTTTTTCCCAGCAACAACGATATCACCTTCTTTCACATTCTCCGGAAAATCTGTCCACCCCTCAAGATTCTCAAATGTATGCTTCCCCATCTGTTTTATATCTGTTATCGAAAGATATTTGTTGTGGAATATCATGTCTGTATCAACATTGTCCTTTTTTATCACCCATGCAACCCCTTTCACACCCATTGAGGTTTCCTTTCTTTCCTCAATTTTTTTGAGGGTTATATTTTTTGCTGGAGTAGTTTTAAAAACAACAGGTTTTGATGGAATATTATCCTTGGTTGTGATAACACCTGCAACTGCTGATGATGCTACTGTCTCAGGTGACGCAAGATAAACATCTCCTTTTCCCTGCTTCCCGGGAAAATTCCTGTTCCCAGTACTTACTGTAACTTCACCAGGACCGTTCTGACCGATCTGCCCTGCGGCACAGCCTGCACAGCCCGGGTTACCAATTAACGCCCCTGCCTTTGTGAAAATATCAATGATTCCTTCATCAAGACATTTTTTCCATACAGCATAGGTAGAGGGAACAATCTTCAGGACTACACCAGGTGCAACCTTTTTGTTTTTCAGAATTTTTGCTGCAGCAGCCATGTCCTCAAAACGCCCGTTTGTGCAGGAGCCTATGAAGCAGGAGTCTATCTTTGTTTCATTTACCTCTGATACTGGAACAGCATCCTCAGGGTGACCGGGACGTGATATCATAGGCCCTATATTGTTTATGTCAATCTCCACTGTCTTTTCATATTCTGCATCAGAGTCAGCATAAACAGGCTCAACCTCTTTACCTTTTACATGTTTACAATAATTTATTACTTCCTGATTTGGTGGGAAAAGCAATATGATGCCCCCCATCTCCGTTGCCATGGAAGAAATGGTTATTCGATCTGAAAGACCTAAATTATTCACAACATCCCCATAAATTTCTGATGCATAACCCAAAAGCCCGTTTGCACCCAACTCCCTTAGAATTTTAAGGGCAATATCCTTAGATGTTGCGTTTTTATTGGGCATTTCACTCAGAACTATTTTAGCTGTAGGCGGAACCTTAAACCAGACTTTTCCAAATGCAAATGCATGTGCAATATCAACATCACCCATTCCCTGACCAAAAGCACCCACCGCCCCTACTATGTTTGCATGCGAGTCCGTAGAAATCAATGTTCCGCCAGGTGATATCAGCCCTTTGTCTATGGATACATGTGTACCAATACCCTGATTAATATCGTATACTTTGATATTGTGTCCCCTGGCAAACATTCTGCAAATCTGCTGGTTTTCAGCATATTTTTGATCAGAGCCTGTTGGGTTGCAGTCAAAAGTGAAAAATGTCTTAGCTGGGTCATCAATGCCAAGATTGTTTTCCCTGAGATTTTTCACAACGTTTGCCCCTCCGAAATCACGTGCAATGCGTGCATCAATGCCCATATCCACAATATCGCCCGGGGATACCGGATGATTGCAGTGTTTCCCAATGATTTTTTCAATAATTGTTTTTCCCATCTTACTCCTCTAGGATGAGCTGATTTTTCTGAAGCATTACAAGAGGATTAAAGGTACTGAAATCAGCCTGATGTATAAGTACTGTTTCTATGACCTGTGGTCTGCCTTCACCTTCTTTAGCATGGCATGCAATAATATTCACGATTTCATCTGAAAGACCTGACTCTGCTGCGAGTATTGCACCGGAAATAGGATGACGTGCACATTGCCCGGCCCTGCTTTTCCTGTAGTTGCCCTTACCGTCAGATGTTATTTCAAGAAGTTTGCCGACATCATGGAGAAGACCTCCTGCAATCAGCCTATCAAAATTGATCTTATATGGAATTTCGGCATAATTTTCTGTTTGTGCTTTGCCCAGAGCCAATGCGCCCCAAGTGACCACAATGGTATGCTCAATAAGGTCGATTCCTCTGGAATCTGTGAGCAATGTAAAAGGAATATTTTTTAACTCCTCCACTGTTTCCCATCCCCCTCTTTTGCATGCTTTAACCCATACATCCACAACACTGCTTCTTAGTTCGTTGTCTGAAATCCGGGACAGCAATGACCCAAACAATTCTTCGATGTCCTTTTTCCCTATCATACCAAACCACCGTTACAGTTTTGAAATTATCGCATCTGTCATCTCTTCTGTACTGGCCGCACCCATGTCCAAAACCTTTTCACTCCCTTGCAGTCTCAGCATATCATAAGTCCTGGTCTTCCCTTCCTCTATAACCTCTGCAATTGCTTTTTTTATCTTCTCCGCTTTTTCCATTTCCTCCATATATTCAAGCATCATGCAGGAACTCAGAATCATGGCTATTGGATTCACAATCGACGGTTTCATGTCCACATATTTTGGTGCTGAACCATGTGTTGGCTCAAATATTGCACAGTTTTCCCCGATGTTTGCAGAGCAGGCAAAACCCAGTCCGCCAACAAGACCTGCGAAACCATCAGAGACTATGTCTCCAAACATATTGCCGGCAACAATAATACCGTAGTCCTCAGGATTCTTTGTAAGCCACATCATCTGCGCATCTATGTTCGTGAACCTGAGAGGTATGCCCGGGAAATCGGTAGCGATTTTCCTTGCCTCCTCCACCATCATACCCGAGGTTTCCCTTATCACATTTGGTTTCTCGCATATTGTCACGCTTTTGTATTTGAACTTTTTTGCATAGAGAAATGCTTCCTTAATGATTCTCCTGCATGCAGGTCTTGTGAAAATCCTTGTTGAAATGGCAAGATCTTTCCCGGGAATTTCTTTGAATCTTTTCATTTTTGGATGGGTTTCCAATGCGCCCCTCACATTTTCAGGGGGGTTTGTCCATTCAACACCGGAATACAATCCTTCGGTATTCTGTCTGAACACGACAACATCAACAGAGGGTTCCTCAAAACCGTTTCCTTTTCTCCTGATAAAATTCAAGGGATTGCCTTTGAACGACCTGCACGGCCTTATGCATATATCCAGGTTGAAATGCTGCCTGAGACCGACTATGGGGCTGTAATACACGTAGCCTTTTCCCTGAAGATGCGGCGATAATTCCCTGGCAGCCTGGTCCCTTGGTTTTGATGTGATAGAACCGAAAAGTCCTATCCTGTGTTTTTCAAGAAGCTCAATTGTCCTCGGGGGTAGCGGGTTTCCTTCTTTAACCCAGCATCCCCACCCAATATCCGCGTTTATGTAGTTCGCTTTAAACCCAACTGCATCAAGAACTCTAAGTGCCTCTGAAAAAACGATTTTCCCGATTCCGTCACCAGGCATAGCCACAATATTTCTTTTTTCCATGTTGCCCACAGAATATTACAAATCACTGGTAAGCCTGCCATTTGTTTTCCAAATCATGGCTTTGCATTGTTTCCATCAAGTAGTCGGCAAATTCTGCTCCGGTCGCTCCACCTTCCCTGCCAGTACATGCAATCTTTTTCTCGTACCGGCAGCATATGTCCAGTGCCATGTCAAGTTTTCTGGCTTTTTCCTGGAATCCGATATGCTGCAGGAGCATGGCAGCTGCCTTTATGAGACTGGTTGGGTCGGCGTATTTAGCCCTTCCCTCTTCAACCATTCTCGGTGCCGAGCCGTGTATTGCCTCGAACATCGCATATCTCTTGCCTATGTTCGCGCTTCCTGCGGTGCCGACGCCCCCCTGAATCTGTGCAGCCTCATCTGTTATTATGTCGCCATAGAGATTTGGAAGTACCACGACTCTGAACTGCGTTCTTCTTGCAGGGTCTATCAGCTTTGCAGCCATGATGTCAATAAACCAGTCGTCCCACTCGACTTCAGGGTAATCCCTGGCCACCTTCTCCGCCATATCTAGAAACTTGCCGTCGGTGGTTTTTACCACGTTTGCTTTCGTTACAACCGTAACTTTGTTAATCTCATTTTTCTTTGCATAATCGAATGCAAGACGTACTATTCTTTCAGCTCCGGGAGTGGTTATAACCTTAAAATCTATTGCCAGATCGTCTGTCACGTCTATTCCCTTCCTTCCAAGCACGTATGCACCTTCGGTATTTTCCCTGAAGAAAATCCAGTCAATCCCTTCCGATGCCACTTTAACAGGTCTGACATTGGCGAAAAGGTCCAGCGCTCTTCTCATGGCAACATTCGCGCTCTCTATATTGGGCCATTTATCTCCCTTCTTGGGTGTTGTCGTCGGCCCCTTCAATATAACATGGCATTTCTTTATCTCTTCCAGGACATCATCAGGTATCGCTTTCATAACTTTTGCCCTGTTTTCTATTGTCAGTCCTTCTATGTCCCTTAACTCAACCT
The DNA here is from genome assembly GCA_034660695.1 of Candidatus Thermoplasmatota archaeon. Lineage (NCBI taxonomy): Archaea > Methanobacteriati > Thermoplasmatota > Thermoplasmatota archaeon. The sequence goes on from JAYEJS010000141.1 coordinate 14,265, forward strand.
TGCCGTTTTCTACCTCGTCTTTGAGCAAAAATTCCATAACCCTCCTGGCTTCCCTGCTTATGTAAGGGCCTATGCCGTCCCCGCCGACAATGCCTATTATTATCGGCTTAAGCTTGGAGTAATCTATCCACTCATCCTCTTTCTTCAGCCTGTCTACTCTTTCAAGTTGCTCCTCCACTATCTTCCCGAAATGCTCTTTTGCCTTTTCTATCTCCTTTTCATACATTATTCACCTCATTTATTTTCCACTTTCTCAGGCCTCTTGGGAACATCATAGAGAATATCGTCCCACGGATGCCTGTACAGGGGAGTCTTGAGCCTCTTCTGATCGAAGTAATGGCCCATAAAACCTATAGTGCGACCGAGGATAAACAGGGCATTAAATAAACCCATGTCTATCATTTCCTTGATCTCGCTATCCGAGTAGCCCAGGCTCTTGAGCAGGTCCACGCACAGCACACCTATACATCCGTCTACATTGAGTATAAGCGTATTCTTTTTCATAGTGGTAACATCCTGGACAGCCAGCGCATAATCCAGCAGTGTAGTTTTCGGGAAATGTTTTCGCGCAAAGTCAATCATTATCTCCACCCTGGCATCAGGATTTTCAACGCTGTGAATTCTGTGACCTATGCCCTGTATTCGGACGTTTTTCGCTTTCATGGCATCGACAAATTCACGAGGTGCCATGTTATTCTCCAGTCCCCACGTAAAGTGCTCTGCAGCACCGTTAACTGCACCACCGAACCTCGGGCCAATGGTAACTATGCCACTGATTATGGACTCTATGAGACCCTTGCCAGCCCTTGCCGTAACAATGGTGTTGTGGGCCCCTGAGACCGCCGGGCCGTGGTCTGCAACAATCTGGAGCACCAGTTCTATGAAATCCCTGGCATACTGGGGAATGTCTTTCTTGAACCACAGCAGACCTATGACACCGCCTATACCATATCCTTCTTTTATGACCTCGTCAATGGGAATCCCACAGTAGTTGTGTATCTCTCCGGTCTCATCACAGATTGTACTGATAAAATTGGTGGGTTTCCTGACAATACCTTCTGCCACTGCCTGGCTATAGTCCATCGGTATGTGGGGCACCGCAGGTTCCTCCACCGGCTCAATCTTCCCTTCTGCCTTCAATTTTTCGAATGTTCCCCTTATCTTATCGCCGAAATCGTCAAAGGAATCCGGAACGATCACGCCTGCTTCTTTCAATGCCCTGTTCTTCGCTTCCGCCGTGGCTTCTTCAGTATCTGCCTTTGCACCTGCATGACCGAATTGCACCTGGCCGGGAAGCATCCTGGCGCATGTACCTGTAGTCCACATCACTATTGGCTTGGTGATTTTGCCGGATTTTACGGCCTCTGCCACCTCATACTCATCCATGCCCCCAACTTCACCCAGACAGACCATCATTTTAATATGCGGATTCTTTTCGTATCTCAGGAGATGATCAATGAGTGTGGTCGCCGGGTAAACATCCCCTCCAACAGCATACCCCTCGTATATGCCGTCCGTGTTCAGGTGGCAGATGTTGTATCCCTCGTTTGAGAGCCCGCCAGATACAGACACAAACCCCACAGACCCGGGACGATAAAGCTTCGTGTTTATGATGTTTTCTACGGTGCCTGCAGCATTTCCAACCTTGAAAGCCCCTGGTTTGATGCCGCCTACTGTTGCAGGCCCGATGATCCACTTGTTTTTCTTCTTCGCTAAAGCTGCGATTTTTCTTGTATCACATTGAGGTACACCCTCTGCTATCATGATGATGGTACGGATAGTATCTGTCTCGAGCGCTTCCATTGTGGTCTCTGCACTTGATCGCTCGGAGGCAAAATTCACTATGACATCTGCTTCGGGATGTGCCTTCACGGCCTCTGCAATCGACCTGTACCTGGGTATCCGAATCTCCTTTGTTCCCCAGAATAGTTTGTAATAACCGCTTCCAGTTGGGGTGATAAATGCTACCACACTGGGTTCGTCACGCTGGCACAGATAATCAAAATCCAGCATTCTCTGGGCCGCCCTCTGCTGCGTTCCGAATATAAAAGCTTTTGTATTCCTATCAAACAACTCATACTCTTCCATTTTCTTCATCTATTCACCCTCCAAAGCCATGGAAACTATCTTTGTCATATGAGTTTCCGGACCATATACCTCGACCGGCAGTCCAAGTCGCTTGCCCATCTTTCTCATCTTATCCAGGCCCTCCTTGTAGTTCGGGCCGCCTCTTCTTACATATATCTTAACATTAGTTTCCCTGAGTTTATCTGCATACTCTTCAATCGCATCAATGATGCCGGTAAATGTCTTAGCAACATCAGTAAAGTTGGCTATACCTCCCCCTATTATCAGGAACTTCGGTCTGCCTTCAGGATCCTTCTCCTTTGTCATAAGATTCAGGATGGTCTTGGTATAATCATACGTCAGCTCCCTGGTCGGATTGCCACTGTACTCGCCATAATTTGCAAGTTCATTGGCATAACCCAGGTCGACCACTGTATCTGCATATATCACGCTCGCTCCACCCCCTGCTACCAGATTCCATACCCTGCCCTTGGGATTCAAGACGGTGAGTTTCAGGGATGCACCGGTTCTTTCATCCAATTCACTGACGTACTTCTCTTCCTCAGTCTCCTGCAATCCAAAGGATGGTGGGAACTCGATCTTACCCCATTTCTCGGCACACTGGTATGAGGCATAGTCATCCAACTTTGCTACCGCATCAAGTGGAACCACTTCATCTCCCACGAAAGTAAAGGGATTGAGTTCCAGATAGGTGAAATGGTAATCCACCAAAAACTTGTACAGTGCTGTGATAAAATCTGCTACTTTCTTCTTTTTGTCACCAAGTTCATCTGGGAGAAAGCCTTCCACATCTACATCCTCGATGGTGGAAAGTATGGGAACGTCCAATGTCACAACAGTGTCCCATACCTCTTCTATATCCACACCACCCTTCGTAGAGAAGTGTATCGTATCCTTATCCCTGTGTGTAGTTATCGCCACGTAATACTCTTCCTCGTGAGGGACAAATTTCTCTATAAGGAAGTGTGCCAGCACACCTGTAGTCTTCCCTGTAGTCTGGGTTATGGTAACCTCCTTGTTCATCCTTTCCTTGATCCAGGCCTTTACCTCATCCCAGGTCTTGCCCACATACAGGAGGTTATTTTTGCCCCTCTTTCCAAAAAGCTGGTCAGGCTTGGCCACAAGCTTTTCTTCTTTCAACCAAGGGTTTTCATCTGCCAGTTTATCCATATTTGTATCTGGCCCGATAAGGACAGCCTTAGCTTCATATGTGATTTTTCCTCCAGAAAACTCTGGGAGTGTCTTTGCCATCAGCCTTTTTGCATCATATTCACGGATTCCTCTTTCCGCCATTTTAAACCACCTTCTTTTTTATCCATGGGAGAAGGCCGCCTGTCACCATGAGTTCCTTTTCCTTCCCCCCAAGATCATGTTTTACTCTATACTCTTCCCCTTTCGTGATATTTTTGAGCGGCATCTCACTGTCCAATAAACCCACCGATATTTCAAGTTTATCCCCCTGATCTATTTTGTCATAATCATCTGCATTTACAAACGTCAAGGGCACGATACCAAAGTTTATCAAATTTGCCCTGTGAATTCTGGCAAATGATTTTGCTATGACCGCCTTTATTCCAAGATATTTCGGGGCTATTGCAGCATGCTCCCTGCTCGAACCCTGGCCATAGTTTTCACCCCCTATGATGAAGCCCCCTCTCTTCTCCATCGCCCTGTTGTAAAACTCAGGGTCTACCATCGAAAATACATATTTTGATATTTCTGGTATGTTGCTCCTAAGTGGTAAAATTTTAGCTCCAGCAGGCATAATATGGTCTGTAGTGATGTTATCCCCCACTTTAATCAACACCTCTCCTTCAAACTTTTCTGGCAGCGGCGTAAATTCTGGAAGCGGCTTTATATTTGGCCCCCTTATGATTTCAATCCTGGCTGCCTCTTCAGGTGGAAGCGGCGGGATTATCATGTTATCGTTTACAATGAACCTGTCTGGAAGCTTTATGTCCGGGTAGATTCCCATGTCCCTCGGGTCAGTCAAAACGCCTTTTACGGCTGTAGCAGCCGCAGTTTCTGGACTCACAAGAAAAACGCCTGCATCTTTTGTACCGCTCCTCCCCTCGAAGTTTCTGTTATATGTCCTGACACTGACAGAGGCAGAAGGCGGAGCTCCACCCATGCCTATACACGGTCCGCATGCATTTTCGATTATGCGTGCGCCAGCATTTACCAGGTAATTATACTCGCCGCTTTCAACAAGATGCCCGACGACCTGGCGGGAGCCGGGGTTTATGAGCAATACAAGATTTGGCGCCACTGTATGCCCCTTCAGTGTTTGTGCTGCCGTCTTCATGTCTCTCAATGAAGAGTTGGTGCACGAGCCGATCGCTACTTGCTGCACTTCCATGCCTGCTATTTCCTTCACTGGTTTAACATTACCAGGGCTGTGGGGAAGTGCCACCATCGGCTCCAGCTCGCTTAAGTTAATTTCGATTATTTCATCATAATCCTCATCATCTGCTTCAAGTTGTGCCCACTGCTCTAGTCTGTCCTGAGCTTCAAACCATTTCCTTGTAACTTCATCGCTTGGAAAAATGCTGGTAGTTGCACCGGTCTCGGTACCCATATTTGTTATTGTTGCTCTCTCTGGAATGCCCAGCGTTTTTACGCCAGGCCCAAAGTACTCGAACACCTTTCCCATGCCGCCTTTAACGCCCACTCTCCTCAAAAGCTCAAGGATTACATCCTTTGCGGACACCCATGGAGGAAGCCTGCCAGTGAGCCTGATACCCACTACCTCTGGACATTTTAGGGTGAACGTTTCTCCCGCCATGGCAGCAGCAACATTCAATCCTCCCGCACCTATTGCCAGCGAGCCCACCCCGCCTGCTGTTGGAGTATGGCTGTCGCTCCCGAGCAATGTCTTTCCGGGGCATGCAAATCTCTCGAGATGGAGTTGGTGGCAAATGCCATTCCCCGGACGTGAAAAGTACAGGCCATAACGGGCTGCTATTGACTGCAAATAGCGGTGGTCATCAGCGTTTCTAAAATCTGTCTGCAATGTGTTGTGGTCAACATAACTCACGCTTAACTCGGTTTTTACCCTTGGAATGTCCATTGCCTCGAATTCCAGACATGCCATGGTTCCGGTTGCATCCTGTGTCAGCGTTTGATCTATTCTTATTGAAATTTCAGAACCAGCCTCAAGCTTCCCCTCTACAAGATGTTTTTCTAATATTTTCCTTACTAGAGTCATCTTGAGACGGTAATAGGTATACCATTATAAATATTTTTTTCTTAAATCACAAAAATTTGTCTAAATATTATGATTTTGTTTGTCTTTTACACAATTTTGTTAACATTTTAATAAAAATGCCCGCTTAATGCAGGCTTTTATAGTATTTGGAACCACTTTCATTTCCTGAGCGGCATTGCATAACCGCAGTCCCTGCATTCCAGGAATATACACTGTTCCGGTGTAAGCCCGTCTGTAGACCATGGAACTCTCAAAACTACAACCATGCTATTACTACCGCATTTCGGGCATTTCCATTTTTCTTCCACAAAATAAAACCAGCCATGCAATAAAATGTTTGGCAATAGTAACTAGTCAGTGGTCTGAAGTTAACGTCTGTCTGTAAGATAGAACTCAATAAAGGAGAGAGATTTAGACGGCTGACCTCTGAATGCTTTGAAAAACCCCCACCGTATTCATCATTTTTTCGTAGCGGCCTATAATACATCGGTTTACCGATAACTTTATATATATAAATATATATTAAGTTATTGAGATGATGCAAATGAGAAAGAT
>JAYEJS010000142.1 GCA_034660695.1 Candidatus Thermoplasmatota archaeon
CTAATTACAACCATGTTCTGGTTGGGCTTGGGACTATGTATCCAACTGGAACGTAGTAAAAAGTATTGTGGAGTGATTCATCTCTGGGCTGAAGCCCAGAGGATTCTCACTCCATTTTGACTAAAATAATGTCAATCATGGGCTAACTAAATCATATTATCTGCAGTAGTAGAAAATCGAAAAAGATATGTGTAGTCGTATAACATTTCTCACTCCTCCTTTATTTTCTCCAGATATTTCTCCAAATCTTTGTAATCATCTCTTCTTGACAATAAACAAACCAAGATAATGTTTGGTTCGATAATGACATAGATTAACCGTGTCTCTTTTCCTTTAATGCTTAGCCGTACTCTAAAAACTTTTGAGAAGAGACGCGAGTGAATACGTTTGAATCTGTATGGATTCTCTTTAATTAATTGTATTTTATTTTCAATGATCCTTTTTGATTTTTTATTCAGAACCTTAATTTGCTCTAAGAATATCTCTAATGCTTTAATAGTGAATATCATTGCCTATGCCCGCAAAGTCTCAAGCAATTCTTCTTCGGAAACAACTTTTTTTCTCTTTAGGGATTCCTCAATGATGGTATCAACCAGTTCTATCTCTTTCTCGCTAAACGTTTCATCGAACCCACTCTTTTCGAAAATTCTTTCTCTCATGCTCTCCAAAGCTAAATCCTGTATATTTCTGAAACCGTATTCTTCTGTGTATCTCTTAGCAGCAACATACAAATTTTCAGGAATTTTCAAGTTTATTTGTTTTGCTTTCACAATATCTATAAGTATCTTTGGATATTTAAATTTTTTGAATCAGCCATGCATTTTTTCCTCCTTTGGGAAATTTGATGAGTACATATTTTCCTTTCAGTTTTTGTCCTGAGAGTTGGACTTCTATTTCCTTTTCTTCCTTCTTTATCAGTTCGTATTCTCCCTTATCCCATATGCTCACCTTCCCAGCACCGTACATCCCCTCAGGTATCTCACCCTCAAAATCCATATACTCGACGGTATGATCCTCTACCTGTATTGCCAGTCTTTTTTCTTTTCCTTCCGGCATGTTCTTTGGAATAGCCCAGCTCTTTGCCATCTCATCCATCTCCAAACGGAAATCGAAGTGATGATGGGAAGCGAAATGTTCCTGAACGACGAATTTCATATTTTTTAATCCATTTTATTTTTAAATATGTTCCCTGCGAAATATATCGTCTATAGAATAATGACGACAACTTTTTATTGCATTACGGTTTTAAATTCATGGAACTTGTAGGGCTGTGTGCCATTTGCGGAAAGCCAGGTGCAATGCATACTTGCAGGTTGTGCGGCAGTGCTGTATGTTCTGAGCATTTTGATGCCGGACACGGCGTCTGTACCGGATGCATGTGCAAAAATAAATAAACAAAAAGTTGATACACACTCATGAGAGAAAAAGAGAAGACAAAAGAAGAGATAAGAATAGGAATCGTCGTTTCTGAATTTAATTATGACATCACCATGATGATGCTCGAACGGGCGAAGGAACACGCGGAGTTTTTGGGAGCAAAGGTTGTCAAAGTAATTAAAGTGCCCGGCGTGTTTGACATGGGGCTTGCAATAAAAAAAATGCTTCAGAGCATGACGATCGATGGTGTTGTTGCCATCGGTGCGGTGATAGAGGGGGAGACGGAACACGATGAGATAGTTATCCAGCATGCATCAAGAAAGATAGCTGACCTGGCCATTCAGTACGATAAGCCTGTAGGCCTGGGCATTACAGGACCGGGAATGTCACGATTGCAGGCAGAAGAACGAATCGAGAGAGCAAAGACGGCTGTCGAGAGCGTAATAAAAATGTACAGGGCACTGGAAGATGACACTCCTTAAAAAATTGAGAAAAGGACGATTACGGGCAAATGCTTCCAGATTTGACGAATTTTCAGAAAAATACTTAAAATATGGAGTTATATAGAAAAAGATGCGGGCTATATTTCTTCTCGTAGCCGGAAATCTGATGCTGTCGTTAGTGGGGATGTTGTATTTCAGGGAGAACCGCACGCCGAATAAGTTAAAAAATTTTGAATTAACAAACTATTTTTTCTTTGGGATATTGTTTATTCTCATATCTTTAATTCATATAACGGAGACAAAAATAGACCCGGTTGTCACATCAAAATTCAGTCTGGATTTTACAAGAACGATATATTGTCTGGAGGGGGATATCGTCGGATTTTTCCAGTCGTGGAGCAACCCGCTTCTCGATTATTACATGGTCTTCATATACATGTTCGGTTTCACATTTCTCTTATATTTCACTCCGGTTTTGTACATATTCTCCAAGGATTTGAAAGCATTGAAATTAGCCATAACAATCTATGGGATAATAATAGCGGTTGCAATACCATTTTATCTCTTCTTTCCAGTAAATGATGTCTGGTGGGCATCTCAGAATTATTCATGGTATCAGGGAAGGGCTGTTGCATTCCGGCTCCAGCAGATATGGCCCGGCGTTACCGACAATTTTTTTGCTTTCACCACGCTTAACAACTGCTTTCCGAGTTTGCATTGTAGCATATCCATGGCCATGGCTGCAACCGCCTGGATAAGAAACTACAAAAAATTTGCGGTTGCAGCTAGCATTATTGCAATGTCCATACCTTTGGCAACGCTTTATCTGGGCATCCACTGGTTTACCGATGTTGTCGCTGGAGAGCTTCTTGCCCTTGCCGCAGTGCTTTTAGCCGTAAGAATTGTTGGAGAATAGTATGAAAGCGGCATGGTTCACAGATACGTGGCTGCCTGCCATGGATGGGGTGGTGAGTTCTCTCCTTTCATTTAAGGAAGAAATAGAAAAAAGGGGACATAAAATATATCTTTTTGTTCCCGGAGAAAATAACATTGATGATTTTGATGAGGGGATTTTTTATTATAAAGCAAGCCCTTTCAAAAAATATCCCAATTACAGGATGGCTTCCATATTTTCGATATTCTGTCCTAGGACAAAAAAAATTATCAGAAAAATAAGGCCTGACATAATCCACTCGCATTCTCCAGGGGTCATAGGCGTGCACGGTGTTGCTGCATCGTATAAGTATGGCATTCCGCTAATTTTTACATACCATACATTTCTGGAAGACTCCGTCTATTTTGCATCCCCGTCTCCCTTAATACAAGATATTGCAGGAAGGCTGCTCCGGGCATGGCTGAAATGGTATTTTAGAAGGTGCAATGCCATAATTGCCCCGAGCAACGCTGCAAAAATTGAGATCGGCAGATTGGCCGAAAAAATCATTGAGGTAGTCCCTACGGGTATAAATGTGGACAGATTCTCTTATGGCAAAGGCATGGTAGCAAGAAAAGAAATGGGATTGGGGAACGAAAAAGTCGTCCTGCATGTGGGAAGAATCGTCAAAGAGAAAAACCTCGATTTGTTGGTAGATGCCGCCCCTTTATTGTTGAACGATGTTCCAGATGCAATATTTATAATCGTGGGAGAAGGTCCATACGCAGAGAGTTTAAAGCATAAAGTGAAGGAAATGAAACTCAACAAAAAATTCATATTCACTGGCTTTATTGAGGACGAAAAACTGCCGGATTACTACAAATGTGCCGATATTTTTGCATTTCCCTCCAAATACGAAACGCAGGGCATAGTTGCTATTGAGGCTATGGCGGCGGGCCTGCCGGTGGTGGCTGCCAGAATACGGTCATTGCCAGAAATCATAGAAGATGGAAAATGCGGCTTTTTGTTTAATCCCGATGACGCACACGATTTTGCAGAAAAGATGACAATGTCATTGAGGGCAAAAGAAATGCCAGAGAAAGCAAAAAAATTTACAATGGAGTATTCAATCGAAAAGTGCACAGATAAGCTTTTATCGCTTTATGAGAGGTTTAAATGAAGGCTAAATGCAAACTCGTGCTCGGATACGGCGATAATGAGGAGGCAATACAGATAGAGAGGGCATTAAGGCCCGACAATGAATTTTTTGTCAAGACATGCGTTAGAGAAAATATTGTAGAGGCAACAATAGAAGCGAATTCAGTACCCTCGCTATTGCATACAATGGACGATTTCCTTTCATGCCTTTCTGTAGTGGAAAAAATACACAGATTTTTCAGATAGCAGGTTAAGTAGACCAAACCTTAAATTTTGATTCCTAGCTTGTTAGGTGGCACAAACGCATTTTATAACCGATAGATTTATATTCTTGTGCACCCTAACTATTATTATGTCATATATTGAAATTAAGACAA
>JAYEJS010000143.1 GCA_034660695.1 Candidatus Thermoplasmatota archaeon
TCTGCAACCACGTCTACACTTAGTTCCTCTTCCTGCATGTTCCTCATGGATGAATCCTATAGAACGAGATTTTTCACGCATTCAACGTGATGTGTTGGATAATAGTGATTTTTCTTGTCCCATAGAGGCCATGGAAATGATTTCAGCATATATCGAAAAAGAACTTAATTCAAATTGAAGGTGTACTTAACCATAGTTAGTTTTGACTCCGATTTTGACGTAACGGAAAAGGGCAGAATTACACCACAGAATGCATTGAAAAAATGAATGGGGTAATTTTAATGGCTTTGGGATGAAACAACATTCTTCAGGCATACAATCAAAGCTATTGCTTACGATAATGCGGGCAACATGGCAACTACTGAGCAAGAAATCTGGATGTTCAACCTCTAACTTTTTTTTTCTTACTTCTATGCATTGAAACGCTCGGATAATCTCTTTCAGATTGGCTATTTTTATTCTTTCAAAGGTATTTTTCGGTAATTTCCCAAGAAACTTGGCTACACTGGGATGAAGTTTTACTTTATAACTCATCTAGGTCAATGTATTCTGATTCGGGCGTCTCCCTTGCTCTTGCCAGCGCTTCTTTGCCCTCCTCACTTAATTCGTAATTCTCTTCGAGCATATGCTTGATCAATTCGACATCTCTCCTCAAACAAGCAATATCTTTAGAGAGATGTTCAATCGTCGTTTCCATGTGAAAAATATGGTAAGACGTGCTTATTAACTTTTCTATATCAAAAATCTCCAAGTAACTGAAAGAGTTTTTATTTTCCTACCAACTTTCGATTCTTAGCATCGGAATTTTTTGAAGATGCTGCGTATTTTTGGTCACTAAAACCTCATCATGGGCCAGTACGGTGCTGGCGATTATTATATCAAATTCACCGATGGGCTTACCCGCTTTCCTCAATCTTTCTGTTTCTTCTCCAAAAATTTTAGCAGAAGTCAAATCTATTTCCAGTAGCATGACATTTCTAAGGAGCTCTTCTACAATCTTGGCATTTTCTCTAGCTCTGGAAGACCTGAATGCACCTTTAAAAAGTTCTAGTGCATTTATAGGGGTAGTAGAGATCGACAGATTTAATTTTTCAAAGTCAATAATTTTTTCCAAAATTTTTTTGCTTCCTCTTTGCTACCTTGCCATTTACCGGAAAAACTTGATAATTCCTTCCTTCCATATTTTTTTTGCAATTTCTAGCACAATATCTGAAAATGATTTATCTCTCCCTTTCAAGGCTGCCAGGGCATCATAGGCATTATCTGAAAGAGAAATATTTTCAGGCTGTCTATCTGCCATTATTTTTCCATCGGCACAAATTCTAAATAGCGGTTGTATTTTATTGCATAACATGTTGGCCAATCGCCGTTTTAGGGCTATGTACGGAAATAAAACGAAAAGTAAAGTTAGGCGCAAGAGCATAGCTATTTTTGTTTTTGCTATGATGCTTTTTACATCATTTTCTGTTTTTGCTACCACCGATAGTGAAAATGGTAACCATCAAATTTCTGTGAAATATTCATTTGAAACACCTATAGCAAGCAAGGTTAGGATAGGAAACACTATATATGATAATGTTGCCCTCCAGGATGCCGCATACTATGGAAATCCCGGCGAGCCGAGCCTGCCCGTAAAGGGAGCTTACATCCTCTTGCCCCAAAACACAAAGGCTGCGAGCATAAAAATTGCCCCTAGCGAGAAAATGTGCCTGGGTTCAGGGTATCATATTATGCCGGTTGGCAATCCTGTTCCTTTATCGCAATCTGGATTTCCTTCATTGCCAGTTGCCGGCCCAATTTATAATTCTGAAAAAGAATTTCCTGGAGAACTTTACACCAACGTTGGCACATATAGCTTCAGGGGCTATAATATCCTCGTTTTGATGCTGCATCCAATTCAGTATATTCCGGCTACCGGTGAATTGTTTTACTACGGGGATATGACTGTCTATGTGGATACGGTTAATGGTGAAAATATAAACCCCTTGTTCAGAGGATTGGAAAGAGATAAACAGGAGGTAAACAAAAAAGTCGATAACCCTGCCATTGCTTCAACTTACACAGAACAGACAACAAAAGCAAATTCAAATACGTATGACCTTCTTATTCTTACCACAAACTTGCTAAAAAGCTATTTTGATCCTCTTAAAAATTATCACGATAGCCATGGTATAAGCACGGTCATTAAAACGCTTGATGACATCGGCGGTAGCACCCCCGAAGATATACGTGGCCACATCAGGGATGCTTATACAAACTGGGGCATAGACTATGTCCTCATTGGCGGTGATGATGTTGTTGTTCCGGCCAAAACCCTGTGGATATATGGATTGGATGAAAATACCACACCGTATGAAACTTTTATGCCTTCCGACCTGTATTATGCATGTCTCGACGGCACATATAACCATGATGGTGACAATAAATGGGGTGAGCCTACTGATGGCGAGGATGGCGGTGATGTCGACCTTATGGCAGAAGTATATGTAGGAAGGGCATGTGCTGGCGATAAAAATGAAGTCAACAATTTTGTTGATAAAACGATATCATACATGAGCAAAGATGCTGACCCTTATCTGAAAAAAATATTGCTGGCAGGTGAATATCTAGGCGATTACGGTGTGGCAAGCTGGGGCGGAAATTACCTGGATCAAATTGTCGATGGTTCTAACCTGGATGGATATACTACTGTGGGCATACCTTCAGACGAGTTCAACATCGAAAAGATGTATGACCGAGACTGGCGGAACAACCACTGGACAAAAGAGGATATGATTGGCCGTATAAATGATGGTGTCCATGTCGTACAGCATGACGGCCATTCCTACTACACCTATAACATGAAGATGGTAAACAATGACACTGAAGAGCTTGAAAACGACAAATATTGTTTTATTTATTCAAATGGTTGTATGGCAGGCGGGTTTGATCGGGATGACTGCATTGCAGAATATTTTACTGTAAAAACAGGCCGCGGCGCATTTGCAGGTATATGGAATGCCCGTTACGGCTGGTTCTGGTCTTTCAGTACCGATGGTGACTCACAGCGTTTTGCCAGAGAATTCTGGGATGGCGTATTCGGCGAGCATATGCCGGTGATAGGAAAGGCAAACCAGGACTCAAAGGAAGATAACCTATATCTTATAGGCAGATCGTGCATGAGATGGACATACTACGAGTTAAACCTGTTTGGCGACCCGTCCATCGCTTTTCGCATCAACAATCCTCCGAACAAGCCTGCCGCCCCGTCCGGTCCTTCCTGGGGGAAGAAGGGTGAAGAATGCACTTATACATCTGTTTCTACGGACATAGAGGGCGATCAGATTTATTATCAGTGGGACTGGGGCGATGGCTCGTACAGCGACTGGCTCGGACCGTTTGATTCCGGGCAGGATGTCAATGCATCTCGTTCCTGGGCCGAAAGGGGAGTATACAACGTCAGGGTAAAGGCCAAGGACATTAATGGCGGGGAAAGCGATTGGTCTGATCCGTTGCGCGTGAGAATGCCAAAGGCGTATCTACATGGGATATGGCAGCTCATTGAAAAAATCAACGAGTGGTTCATGTCCCTCTTTCATTTCGAACTCATGCCGTTGAAATGAAAAGAAAATTATAGTTATGCCTGATACATATTGGAATGGATCTAGTGATAGAGGGTAATTTATTTATTGACGGAGGGATAAGGAAGGGCTGCGTGGGGATAGACAATGGAAGAATCGCTTCCATAAAGAAAATTCTGGAAGGAGACAAGCACCTTGATTTCGGCGAAAAATTGATTTTTCCCACAGGCCTGGATGTGCATGTCCATTTCAGGGAGCCCGGGCATACCGAGAAGGAGGATTTTTTTACGGGTACAAAAGCTGCCGCTTTGGGTGGAATAACTTTCGTGATGGATATGCCGAATAATAAGCCGCCGGCAATGAGTTGTTTTGCCATTGATGAAAAAATAAGAATCGTGAGAAAAAAGGCCTGCATTGATTTTGCACTGTACGGAGGCATAGGCAGGAAAAGCAATGTAAAGATGATGGCAAAAAGGTGCAAAGCATTCAAAACGTATCTCTCTGGCGACAATGAAATTTTCACCCATCCAGCAAAATTGAGGGGCGCGCTGCACAGAGTGAAGGAAAGCGGAAAAGTGATTGCCATTCATGCCGAAAGCCGTGAATGCATAAAAAGGGGCATGAGCACCAGCCTTTCTTCCCATGAAAAGAGCAGGCCCGTAAAATGTGAGATAGAAACAATCAAAAAGATTTTGAATGCAAACAAAGGCATAAATGCCAACTTACATATATGCCATGTCTCATCCCCTGATTCAATCATGCTATTGAAAGAAAATGGTATAAATATGGGGGTTACGCCGCATCACATGCTTCTGTCCACATCGTCAAAATTTAAACTTCCTGCCATGGGAAAAGTCAATCCTCCGTTGAGAAAGGAAGAGGAAAGGAAAAAAATTTTTAATCTTGTGAAAAACGGGTTTGTCGACATTATAGAGTCTGATCATGCCCCACATCTGCCAGAGGAAAAGGATGATTTTGCCGCTGCCCCTTCAGGAATGCCCGGGGTTGATACAGCCCTGCCGTTAATGCTTGAAGAAGTGAAAAAAGGGGATTTACCATTATCTGCCGTTCATCGTATGTTATGCAAAATGCCGGCTGAGACATTTGGGATAAACAAGGGGAAGATAGAAGTAGGCAGGGATGCGGACCTGCTTGTCATAGATTTCAAGGAAGGGAAAATAACGCCACAATCGAAGTGCGGATGGAGCAGTTATGAGGACAGGAAGGGCATTTACCCGCTTCATGTTTTTCTTAGAGGAAAGGACGTCGTTGAAAACGGCCAATTTATCGGCAATGCTGGCATGGGAGAAATGATTGCATGATATACGTTCCTGACTGGCTGCAGGTTTTTTTCGCATCGCTTTTGCCATTTTTTGAACTCAGGCTAAGTATACCTCTCGGAGTACTCCATCTTGACATGCCGTGGCCTGAAGTATTTCTGATTTCAGTCATAGGCAATATCATCCCCGTCCCTTTCATACTTAAACTCTTTAATCCCGTAGAAACATTCCTGCGTAGATGGCGGTCGTGGGATAAACTTTTCACCTGGCTATTTGCACGGACACGCAGAAAGACCGAAAAAAAAATAGAGAGATGGGAAGTGATGGGTCTGATTATGTTTGTTGCCATACCTCTACCCGTAACGGGAGCGTGGACTGGCTCGCTGGCTGCATACATATTCGACCTCGATTTTAAGAAATCAATATTTTACATCTTCATCGGCATCGTCATTGCAGGGGCGATTGTTACAACTGCAGTTGCGGCAGGCATAAACTGGTTTCTGTGACCGTTACCAGTCTGGCAAGCAGTCTATACCGGATTTATTTTCTTTGCCAAGACCTCGGCGGCCTTGATAACGGGGTATGCAGTAGGGGGCGCAGTGAGCAGCGGATGTGTGCCTATCTGTGCGGTCAATATGCCGTTCACGGTCATTTTGTTCTGAATAACAATTCCTATGAGATTTGTTATTTCCCCGGCACTCGGCCCGCCCACGACCTCTCCTCCGAGTATAACTCCCGATTCCCGGGCGGCTATCAGCTTCACAAGTTGCTTATGCACACCTGGCAGCGTACCCGGGTGCATATCAACGCCTTCAAAAGTGCCGGTAATAATATCGAATCCCCCTTTTCTTGCCATCTTTTCGGTCAGCCCCGCCGCCCCGAAACCCAAATCACCGATGGCAGTTGAGAAAATGGCAATCGTCCCGCTAAAGGTTTTTACCGTGGATAGTTTGTACAGGTTCATGCCTGCAGTTCTTGCCTCCGCACAGGCGGTGGATGCGAGCATAATGCTGCTTACCTTCCTGGTGATAAAATCCCTTTTTTCGGCGCAATCCCCCACGGCAAAGATATCGGGATTGCCAGCCCTCATGTACTCATCCACTTTTACAAAGCCCTTCTCATTCACATCTATGCCGGATTTTTTCGCAAGCTCCGTATTCGGGGTGTAACCCATGGACAGAATCACTGCATCTGCATCAAGTCTATCTCCATTCTCAAGAAGAACACCATCAACCTTTCCATCACCGAGTATTTCCTTTACACCCACACCGCTTATTATCTTTACACCTCTTGAGATGAGATGTTCCTCGGCAATTGAAGCTATTTCCTCGTCAAATGCCATCTCCAGCACATGCGGCAGGATTTCGACAATGGCAATTTCCTTATCCTTCTTGTTCAATTCATCGGATACCTCCACACCTATGAATCCTCCGCCCATGGTGATGACTTTTCTGCATTGCTCGAGTTTTTCCACCATTCGATCGAGATACTCCTTATTCTTGGGTATCATAAACACGTTCTCCAGGTCCACACCCTTAAGCCATCCGGGAACCTTGGGTATGGAACCTGTAGCCATGACAAGTTTTTCGAATTCGATTTCCGTGCCGTCATTCAGCCTGCATATCTTATTTTCCCGGTCGATTGCAGTCACTTTCCCGATTTTTAGATTTACGCCGGCCTTGGTCACAGTACCGTCGGGTAACATGTCCTTGTCACTGCTTTCCAGCGAGCCAAAAATGTATGGTATGCCGCACGGGACAATTGCTTTCTCTTCCTCACGGACGAGGATAAAATCCTTCTCCGGATAGCTTGACTTTCCAGTTACCGCCGCAACAATACCCGCAGCACTTCCACCGATTACAACTACATCTGTTTTCATTTTCTCATCTCTTTTACCGTATTTATCTGGACGGCAACGAATGCTTTTCCAATCTTTAATTCTTTCGCTACCACACATGCAGATTATGCTATTTGTACTACACTTTCCCTGTCCTTAAATGTTAGCATGGAGAATATAAACATCAGTGTAAAGGAAAAGGCAAGTGCTACCATTGACGGTAAAAAGCCGAATGTCGGGAAAGGCATGCTGTTATGGAAAAATACGATGAACTCCCCTCCCAAAATGCTTGCCATGCACCCCCATTCAGTTGCCTTTTTCCAGTACAGCGTTGCAATGACAGATGGAAAAAGAACAACGAGGCCCGAGAACGTAGTGCTTACAAGCGTTCCCATTATCCCTGTCTTCGGGTTGTAGCCGAATGTTATGAAAACAATGGCGAAAGCCGTGAGAAGCAAGGTTACGATCCTGCTGTATCTCACCTTATTGCCCATCGTATCGCATGTGAGTATAGTTGATAGGGAGAGAAGCTGGGAGTCGGCGGTGGACATCAGTGCAGCCAGTGCCCCGACAATCACGAAGGAGAAGACGAACGAGGGAGTGTAGTTCTTCACCATCAGAAGCAGCACGTTGTCCGGGTTTGCAACGTCTATGCCTGCCCCGTGTGCCCACACCCCTATCAGAACCGGCAGGAGAAATAGGAAGGATATGAGAAGAGGATAGAGTGACATGGATATCTTCAGCGAATGCTGACTCTTTGCAGTGTAAAATCTCGTGAAGATCTGGGGGAACATTGGGTCGCAGAAGATCCATAGTATGAGGAACGAGAGCCATATCTTGGTCGTGAAATATCCGTTGGGTCCGGGGCGGGAGAACAGGGAGGGCTGAACATTGTATGCAGCAGATGTTGCACTCCCGAACCCACCGAGAGAGTGTGCAATGAAGGCAAATGCCGCAACCATTGCCACCACCATTACCATTCCCTGAAAAACGTCTGTCCATCCCGACGCCCTCATACCCCCCGACAGCACGTAGAAGCAGATTACCGCCATCACGGCGACTGCACCAACCTCCATGCTTAGCCCTGGAAATATCATCTGTAGAATGTAGCCCGCACCTATTGCCTGGATTGCAAGGTAAGGAATCGTGAATGCAGCCATCACGCCGGTGAAAAGCAACTGAAGACTCCTGCTGTTGTACCTGCCTCCGACAAGCTCGCCGGGCGTTATGTATCCCTTATCCTTTCCAGCCTTCCATACCTTCCTTCCGATGACGTAGAACATCACTGCCATGAAGGAGGTGCCGATAGCCATTATTCCGTACTGTCCCATACCGTCGGTGTATGCCTTGCCAGCAAATCCGAGAAAGGTGAAGGCGGAGAAGTTTGTTGCAGCCAGGGTAAAGAACAGTATTACGGGACCGAAACTTCGATTTGCCAGGAAGTAGTCTTCCGCATTGCTCTTTGTCTTCTTGTGGGCGTATATGCCAAGAGAGAACAGCACCAGGAAATATGCAGCCATCATCGCTATTGCCATCATTCATCCCTCCATTCGTATTTTGCAAACAAAGAAAAGGAAGCCGAAAGCAAGAGTGCAAGGATGAATATATGCCATGCCCACAGCGGCATGAACCACATTATCTGCTTCCCATTCCAGTTCCAGAAATCAACGGAAAGTATCAGCAAAGCAACAAACAGCAGCAGCCACCATTTCCTCATGAAGTTGTATGCCGGGAAAACTTAAAATGACTTCGGTTCTTAGCGCCCATAAGTCAGTATTGCCATAGTCTTGCGGTGTAACATTTTTAATATCTAACCTCATTATACATTGTTGAATTAATGAAAAAGCAAATTCACGAGGAAATAGATGTTAAAGATTGAGAGAGGGAACAAAGGCATCGTGGTCAAATTCTCGTACAATCCAGATTACATTGCGAAAATAAAAACCCTTGAGGGATATAAGTGGCATCCCAAGGAAAAATACTGGGGCATTCCTTATTCCGAGCTTGAAAATCTGTTATCAGTTTTTGATGGAGAAAAATTGGATGTTGACCCTTCTGTTTGGTTTGATAAATTGGAA
The DNA here is from genome assembly GCA_034660695.1 of Candidatus Thermoplasmatota archaeon. Taxonomy (NCBI): domain Archaea; kingdom Methanobacteriati; phylum Thermoplasmatota; species Thermoplasmatota archaeon. The sequence goes on from JAYEJS010000143.1 coordinate 8,756, forward strand.
AGAGAACTCATGGCAAGGAAATATAGCAAGAGCACCGCCAAACTTTACATTCATTACAATGAAGAACTCCTGAAATTTTTCAAGAAATCACCTTATCATATTTCTAACGATGACGTGAAGAATTATCTATATCATTTGGCAGAAAAGAAGAATGCTTCAGCATCCACTCTGAACATAGCGATAAACGCATTGAAGTTTTACTATGGCGGAATCTTAAAGCGAAAATTCGTTTATGAAGTAAAAAGGCCAAAGAGAGACAAAAAGCTGCCCATCGTTTTGAGCAGAGAGGATATTTCAAAGATTTTATCTCCCGTATCAAACATAAAACACAAAGCCATCCTGATGCTTATCTATTCTGCTGGTTTGAGGGTAAGTGAGGTTGTGAAGTTGAAACCAGGAGATATCGATGTTGAGAGAAAACTGATCCGCATAAAAGAGGCAAAGGGTAGGAAGGATAGATACACAATTCTTTCGGATGTGGCGATGGAAACATTGAAGGAATACCAGGAAAAATACAAGCCACAAAAATGGCTGTTTGTAGGAGCATATCCAGGAAAGTACATTCACACAAGAACTGTAGAGAAAATTTTTACAGCAGCTTGTGAAAGAGCAAAGATAAGAAAGAATGTATCTGTCCACAGCTTAAGACATAGTTTTGCGACACACCTACTGGAAAGTGGGATTGATCTTAGATATATTCAGGAGTTATTAGGCCATAAGAGTGGTAAGACCACAGAAATATATACGCATGTGAGTAATAAAAACTTGAGAGAGATAAAGAGTCCCTTAGATAGTTTGAAAATAAAAAGAGGTGATATAAAGAATGAGTGAAAAATATTTTGGAGAGAAAAGGAGTTCATCTATAGGGATGTATATGCGAAGTATTTCGGATATACCGCCCAAACGGAACGATATACGAACTAGTTCGGATATAAGTAGTTAAGTGAAATTGCCCGAAGCCCAGCTATAAAACGATATATAACGTTATGATTATTACGGATTATTATGGAGAGTAGCATAAACATTCGATCATCTAAAAAACTTAAAATCTTTTTCTGGATTATCCTCGGAGCTCTATCAGTTTTCTTTGCCGAAGTTGTTTCTGGCTCTGACATGTTTCCTTTCTTCCATATATGGGGTTTATTGGTGGTATTCCCTTTATACACGCTTCATATCCTTGTTTTGTCTTATGTTGTGTTTAATTATAGCAAACCTCGACTCTATACTCTTTTTATAGCTGGAGCAATATTTGGGATGTACGAAGCTTATATAACCAAAGTTTTATGGAATCCTCCTTGGGGAGACCCTTTGATTTCTTTAGCTGGGATTGCGGCAATAGAAGCCGTTGTCCTAGTGCTTTTCTGGCATCCATTTATGGCATTCATTATTCCTTTATTTGTTGGGGAGAACATATTAACCAACTCAAGAAAGATTACAAAAGGATTGCCAAATAGAATGAAAAAATTATTTAATACCAAAAAGAAAAGTTATATTCTACTCGTATTACTTGCCATATTATTTGGGATATTTCAAAGCACCAATTCTCCTTCGCCTTTACATTCTTTATTATCAGTGCTTTCAACAACAGCAGTTCTCATGTTATTGATATATCTGTGGAGGAATAAAACAAAAGGAAGAGAATACGATATTCAGACGCTTCTTCCTAATAAAAGAGAATTCTCAGTTTTATTAACCCTTTTAATAGTTATGTATGTTGTTATGGGCATTTTTGTGCGGCCTGAAGCTTTGCCAGGATCTGCCCCCCAGTTAATTATTTGGTTAATATATGCAGGGTTATTCATTCTCCTAAGTTTAAGTCTAAGGAAGTCTAGAAAAATGACATTGCCTGAAGCAATCGATTCACCAATAGAATTTTCCTAGAAAATATTTGTGATCTTATCTTTGCTCTTTGCTGTTTCATCTGCCGTTAGCAAATTTTTGTTAGGATCCTTTGGAGAAATAATTATATTGATGGTCTGGCTAATTGGCGGTGTGATCGGGATATTAATTCTTTTCCTATCAATTAGTAACTTAGGAGTCAAATCTTGTGAACGAAGCTAAGAATATCTCTAAGACCATTTGCAACTCACTTTATTTCAGTGAGTTATGACGGTATTTTTCAAATTCAACTTTTTGTATCCTGTTTGGTTCCGGCTCGCCAGGTTAGGGATCTATTCCACAGGGCCAAAACCTGTGAATCAGAATAGTAAGCGGGCTTCGGGCAACTCTGCGGCACTTCGTGCCTGGCCTCGCCTTCGGTTCGGTCACTTAACAGCGGATAAAAGGGAAATCAAAGATTTCCCCAAATTGCCTTTGGCAACTTCTTTTATCCGCAGCCGTTATATATTTATACGCGACAGCATTGAATGGCGTATGAAAGGAACGATAAGGGCTCTTCGCCTTATTTCCCTTGCTGTCGTCGTATCAATTCTTTTGATTCCATCTTTTCAAATCTCCGAGAGCAGGACGCAGAAAACGGTTTATAAAAACATTGCGGTCTATCCCTCCATAATACCTGCAATAAAGGTTCTTGAATATTCGCTTCAGTATGGATGGACAATCGACGGCATACACTATCAATTTAATGTCTCGGAGCTGAGCAGAAGAGAAGCAATGGGAAAAGGGATAAAGCCCCTTAATACAGAAAATTACGATGTTCTCGCCATAGGTGCAAGCGCCCGCCAGTACATCCACGGCATTGACACAAGATGGAAAGAAAATGTACGGAAATTTGTTGCTGATGGTGGCGGATACGTGGGCATATGCGGGGGTGCAAACGAGGCATCGCAGGGAATGCCCAATCCTTCCACCTTGATAGACAGAATCATAGATGCTGGTGCGCTCGGCATTGCCAACGTATACATCAATGATGACCAGGATGAGGAGTGGCAGTATCTTTACAAGACATCGGGCATGAGCGGGGGTGTCCCAATTGCCTGCAATTTCAGCAATCACCCCATAGTTAGTGTGAGCCCCAACAATCCCAGGCTGATCAGGTATGAAGGCGGGCCCAGCATGTACCTGGCAGATAAAATAGACCCGCTTCTCGGAGATGTTATCCCCCTCGCAACTTATGCGGAAGAGATAAGCGAGAAAGCCCCTATTCATTTCTGGAAAAAAGTCGGAGGGGGATGGCAGATAGAAGCCCCCATCTCTACTGATGTAAAAGGGCAGTATGCGGCAATAGCCACCACCTACGGAAACGGCAGGGTTGCCCTCTTTGGCCCGCATCCCGAAGAACCCGCCTCAATCGGAGGACACGTCGAGGAATTCCTCGGACGTTCTAAGTATGCCCTCTTCAAAGAAGACTACCTCTACAGATGGGCGGATGGGCAGAGTATGGACTGGTCATACAACTGGTGGATGCTGCGAAGAGCTGCTGCATGGGCCGCCGGCATTCCTGATGAACATTTGCCGCCCATAGATGATATGGAAATTTTTTTGGTTGAACCGAGCGCATTGCACCCCGCCCTATACATCAACGGCAGGCATATTATGCCAGCCCCGTGGGGAACAACCTTAATCGGGAAAATGCCTTTCACCATATATATCAATGAGAATTCAACGGTCAATTTTTATCTTGACGGAAAGAAATATTATTCAGATAACTCTCCACCGTATGTATGGACTCTCGATATGCCCATGGTAGGAAAGCACGACGTGCACATCGAAGTGGTCAATACGGATGCCATGGCGTACGCACAAATATGTGTATATGCCTTTAACACCAGAATGCTTGAAAAATAAAAAACAACAAATACCATTATCCAAATATGAAGAGTATGCCGAATGAAAAATTTGACATAGAAGAAGCAAACCTTCAGCTCAGCAACACCATAATGAAAATATTGACGGAAGAAATGCCCGCACTGAAGGAAAAAATAAAGAAGATGTGCCTGGAAGTCAAAAGAGCGAAATATCTCATCTATGTTTTTTCGGTCGCACTTTTTATGATGGGGATATTCTTCTTAATAGCGGCTCTATCTCTCGCCTTTTCCAATAACTGGGAAAAAGTAGTTGAAGGGCTTGGTTTTGGGTCTGCCAGTGCCGCAAGTCTTGTCTCATTACTGTTACTGAGACCAATCAATAGGGTTCAGGAAGCGAATTCGGATGCGAGCCAGGCGGAGATGATATATTATTGCTGGGAGCTGGGCATACTGCTTTACATCCGCGCAATGGATATCACCGACCGCGGTTCAATTAAAGAAGCGGCCGAGAAAATCAGGGATTTGACATCCAAAGCCATTGGGCTCCTTGAAAAATATTACGAGATAGAGCCAGAATGATAGATCATACAGCCTTTACAGAAGTTGAAAAAATCATCCCTAGAAATCATTTTAAGCAGAAAATCATTTTCTTTCCATGAAAAAGCTGAGGGCATTGTGGAAGTTAACGCGACTTGACCATGGGGTGATGATCGCCATCGCCATTTTCATCGGGGCATTGATAGCCGGCAAAGGTTTGCCACCAATGGACAAATTCTTTTTTGCTTTTCTTACAGCCCTATTTCTTGAAGCGGGAGCATTTGCTTTAAACGATTATTTCGATCTAGAAGTGGACAAAAAAAATAGGAGAATGGACCGGCCTCTGGTGAGCGGCGATTTGAAGCCTGCGGATGCCCTCCTGATATACTTCGTTTTTCTTCCAGCAGGTTTGGCAGCAAGCTTTATGGTAAACACAACTTGCTTTACAATTGCGGCGATAAATGCGGTGATAGCGACGTTATATGACGTAAAGTTAAAGGAGATAAAAATTATTGGCAACTTCTACATAGCATTCATCATGGCCATTCCGTTCATTTTCGGCTCTACAGCGGTTTCCACGACCATACCTGAAGCAATCTATTTTATTGCTGCTATTGCTTTTTTGTCCGGCGTTGCGAGAGAAATAACGAAAGATGTAATGGATTTTGCCGGCGATTCCGCAAGAAAGACAAAATCTTTTCCAACATACCTTGGAAAAAGGGGGGCAAACACAATAGCATCCGTTTTTTATTTAATTGCAATAGTGATGAGTTACATTCCGTTTATTTTCAATATTGACGAAGCATATTACCATGATTATATCTACCTTTCAATTGTTCTTGTGACCGACATACTACTTGCATATACATCGCTGGTCATACTTACAAAAGTGGATACGGAAAGCATGAATAAATGCAGAAAAACCAGCCTGATGGGCATTTTTATAGGTCTGATTGCCTTTCTGGTCGGTGTATTTGCCTAAATTTATATATCGGAAAAGCATGTGAAATTGAATGATATCTGGCGATATTATAGGGGTGGCATCAGTCTATGTTTATGTCGCCACTCTCCTTTTTATATCTGAAAAAGTGCTGAATAAATATCCAGCAATAAGCAGAAAATTTTTGCATATTATGGTGGGGAACGCGTTTTTCATTTTGCCGTTATTTGAAACACGGTGGGTTATGGCTTTCATCGCCGCCGCCCCGTTTATTTTTTTAACCTTTCTCATCAGCCCTTATTCCCCTCTAAAGAGGGTCAGCGAAACTTCGGCAGCAGGTCACGGCTTGTGACTCGTTTATTATTCGATGTCCTGGACAGCCCTTGCCTATGCTTTTTTTGACAGACCGGAAATCATAGCTGTCGGGATCGTTGCCATGTCCTATGGGGACGGGTTTGCATCACTCATCGGAACAAAATTCGGAAAAAGAAAGTACAACGTATGCGGGGATGAGAAAAGTGTTGAAGACTCCATCAGCATGTTCATTGTCATCCTAACAGTTGGAGGGGTTGCCCTAGCCTATTACAATTCTTTTCCAGCATTTTATGTTCTTTTCGCCATCGCAGCCATTCCGACACTTATTGAAGGAATAACACCCAAGGGACTGGACAACCTCAGCGTTTCGTTTTCGGCCGCACTTGTTTATTATGCCATTATATGGGTGCGCTAATGCGATTCATAGTAGTTGACGGGCTTGACGGAGCGGGAAAAGACACTCATGCAAATCTGATAATGGAACGTTATGCCGCAGAAGGGAAAAAAGTAATAGTCCGTTCTCACCCCGAAGACGACAATAAGTACGGAAGGAGGGCAAAGAAAGCCCTTCTTGGAAAAGGAAAAAAGAATCATTTGGAAGCATCCATTTATTACGCCCTTGACGTCATCCGTTCCATACGCAAGTATTATGGAAAGGCAGATACGTTTATCGTGGTTCGCTATCTGGTGGGTGTGGCATACCTTCCATTTCCCATAGCAAAGATACTGTACAAGTTCTTTGAAACTTTTTTGCCCACCTCTGACTACATGTTCTTTCTTGATGCCGAGCCCGAGGAATCTTTGAGCAGAATTCAAAAGAGAAAGGACAGAGAAATGTTTGAAAACTTGGAGGGATTGAAAAAAGTGAGGGAAAAAGCACTCAAGCTTGTAAGTGGGTGGCACATAATAAACACAGATCGACCAATTGAAGAAGCACATTAGGAAATAAATAGAATTCTTGATGGCCTGGATGGCAGAATTGCTGCCGAGGCTGAAGGACTCGAGCCACATGAAACCATCGGTGTAATTCTACGTGCATTTAGAGAGGGAATATTGAGTGTGAGAGAGACAATAGCATCACTTCAAAGCCTGGAGAGCAAGTCCACCCTTTTTATAACACATCCACTGATACAACAAGCAATCGAAGCAGTCAAAAAATATACCAAGAAACAGTAACAGTGTAGACATCCCTGGTTTTGGGATACTTGCTGCTTTGGCTGCTATGCTGTTGTTGAAGAAAAGAGAGAGATAAGAAATTTACCAACCAATGAACAACAAGTCTGGATATTCAACCTCTAGCCACCTGTTGGCTATCATTGGGCTCGGCAAGCATAAAACATTTTAAGGCATAAGTGTATGTATATTTGGTGCTGAGATGCGTTTACCCCGTATAATACATATAATAAGAAGAAAAGGGCAGGAAGGAGTTAAGGAGTATGAAGAAGACGAATTCCTGAACCTGAGCAGGGAAATAGAGGAAGCAAGCGAGAATATAGAAGAGGTTGAGGAATCAGAATATTCTGAAATCCTTCTATCTGAACCGGATGAGGAGAAAAAAGAGGGGGTTAAAGGCAAGGAATACATTTTACCACAGTTTTACCTGTCTCATGAAGAAAAAAAATCCATAGAAAAGGAAACGTTTGAAGATTCTGAAGAAAAATTGAAGGAAAAGGCATGGGAAAAGAGTGCAAAAGAGAGTCTTGAAGAAATAGAAAGGATTATTGATGCTGGATTGGCGAAGAAAGCGGAGGTTTTTGAAGAGAAACAACCTCCAGAAGAGAAATACGAAGAATTTTTAGAAGGGGAGGGAAAGGTGAAAGGCAGAATTATAAACAGGGAAGTAATTTATGAAACGCCCGGGGGATATGTAGTCAAAGTGACATATAGAGAGAATGGGAGAGTGCGGACAGCTTATTATTCTGTGAGTAAAGTGGAGGGGGTAGAACACGCATTGGATGAAATACGGAAATATAAACCGCTAATCAGGGAGGAAAAAATCAAAGAGACAGTTGAACCGGCTCCTAAAGAGGACAAGAGTAAAAAATCTTTTTTCGAAGGCATTTTGGGTAAAAAGAAAAAGTGATGCACCTGTAGCCTATATGGCCCCAAAAAGAACCAATACAAAGATAAGGCATCCCGTACCGATGATGTCCATCAGGCTTGTAATTGTGGGGATGGTGATGTTGTCTGGATCTATCCCAAGCCTAAATGAAATTATTGAAGAGTAATATGCTACAAAGTTTACTATAAATATTAAAATTTCTCCTGCGATTACTGAAATGATCAACATTTTGTGAATGGGGAGGATATCCACACCAATAAATTTACTTATAAAAAACGCAAATGCACCTATTAAAGAAAAAATGATGAGGCCTATTATGTGCATCGATACAAACAGTTTTTGAGCCTCTCTGGGGGGAATTTTACTGCATTCCAGAGAACCCACATGAAGTGATGATGAAAATTTTGCGGCGAGAATGCCGCCTATCGCCCCACCGTCCTCTAAAAATGCTGGAATCATTGTCAAAATACCTGCAATTCCGATCAGCCCTTCGAAAGAATTGCCGAGCATAGAACCAGAGAGAGTACCCAGCAACCCGCCCATGAGCATTATCGGCGTGCTTTCCATTAAAATTCTGCTGCAGTACGGCTTTGATATTTTTGAAAATGGAATGATTATGCTTGCAATCCCGAGAATTATAAAAAAGTAAAAAAGAAGCATTTTTTCTTTGTCTCCAAATGCAACAATATAATTCATGGAAAAAAAGAGAAGAGGGAGTGTAATTATATCTCCCGCAAGTGTGATTATTGGCGTTGTGACATTATCGGGGTCCCATCCTCGGCGATAACTGAAAAATGCTGTTGCTATGGTCAATGCGAGCATAAAGAAAGCAGATAGAACACCGGCTAAAAGGGAGACCAGAATCATGTCTATAATGTTTACCTGCATGCCCAAAAATTTTGCCGTAAATGTTGCGGTTATGCCAAGATAAATGCTCATCAAAATTGTAAGAAGGAAGGAAGAACTAACGTTCTGACCAAGTATTTTTCCTCTGAAACTTGGAGAAATCTGGCCAGTATGGAGATATGTGCCCAGTCTGGAGCCCAGCGAGGCAAATATATTGCCCCTCATGCCAATGGCAGGGGGTATAAGAATAATAAGAGCGGGCAGCATTCTCAAGTTAGACATCGAAATGCCCATTATTACCCCTGTAATGAGATCGCCCATCGTGCAGAGCAAAAGAGAGAATAATGATTCTTTAGAATCTTTGGAAGAGACTATTTTTTTGAGAGAAGCAAGAATAAGTAGGAACGATTGAATGGGTTTCGAGATATTCTGCACTCTCTCCATATATACCACGTCTCGATAAACTACCAGGGGGCTCTTTTTTCTCTTCCATGCTTGGTAAAGAAATTTATACTCGTTTATATGTTTTTGCATGATACATGCTATCACTTTTCTAGTAAGTTTAAAAAGCAAAGGAGAATTACATCCCCGAGGGATTAAAATGAGCGAAGAATTAAATCCGTTCAAAATAGCGCAACAGCAGCTGGATAAAGCAGCAGAAATTATGGGACTGGATGAAAACATGCATGCGTATCTCCGGGAGCCACAGCGTTTCTTGCAGGTCACCATACCCATTAAAATGGATAACGGAAAGACAAAAGTATTTCTAGGATTCCGATGCCAGTACAACGATGCGAGAGGCCCGACAAAAGGAGGGATAAGATGGCATCCTGCAGAAACACTCGATACGGTAAAGGCACTGGCTGCATGGATGACGTGGAAATGTGCAGTGGTTGGCATACCATACGGCGGGAGCAAGGGAGGCATAATATGCAATCCAAAGGAAATGAGTGATGCAGAAAAGGAGCGACTGGCGAGAGGTTACATAAGGGCGATAGGGAGATTCATCGGCCCAGAAAAGGATATACCCGCACCGGATGTTTACACCACTCCCCAGATAATGGCTTGGATGATGGATGAATACAGCAAGATAGTTGGCCACAATGCCCCTGGCGTTATAACCGGCAAGCCGCTCAGCGTGGGGGGCTGCAAGGGAAGGGGAGACGCTACCGCCAGAGGAGGAATGTACGTTCTGAGAGAAGGAGCAAAATCTATTGGTTTATCACTAGAAGAAAACAAGGAAAACATATATAAGCCGTATGAAGAACTGGAAAAACTGGAGGATACCATACCGTCAGAAAATGCGGTTACTGTGGCAATCCAGGGATACGGAAATGCCGGGCAATATGCCCATTTGTTGGTAACAAGGCTTTTCAAAAATGCAAAGGTTGTTGCAGTAAGTGATTCGAAGGGTGGCATTTATTCCGAAGATGGTTTACCGTACCGCAAAACCGTCGAAGTTAAAAAGAGCACCAGAAGCGTCGTGAATTACGAGGGAACAAAGAAAATAACAAATGATGAGCTGCTTGCATTAGATGTAGATATTATTATCCCCGCAGCGTTGGAAAATAGCATACGACATGAAAATGCAGATGAAATAAAAGCAAAGATTATCCTAGAACTAGCAAATGGCCCAACAACGCCAGAAGCAGATGAGATACTATACAAGAAAGGCGTACTGGTTTTGCCGGACTTTCTTTCAAATGCTGGCGGCGTGACCGTTTCTTACTTCGAATGGGTTCAGAACATGTATGGCTATTACTGGGATTGCGGGGAGGTATACGAAAAGCTGGATAGGATAATGAACAAAGCATCCTGGGATGTGATAAACAAGCAGAAGGAATACAAAGAAAAAGGCAAGAATATAAACACGAGAATGGCAGCATATACCGTTAGTGTGGGAAGAGTCGCAGAAGCGGTGAAGATAAGAGGAATAATTTAACCCCCTTTTTCTTTTTTTAATCAATTTAACAAAGATAGGCAACTTTATAATTATTTCTTGCATTATTCCTGTATGAAAAATCTTGATGAAATATCCAGTAAGATTGAAAAGAAGCTCAATGAGAAAGATGGTTTAAGAGAAATCACATTAAAAAAATGCCGCGATATAATAAGAACGAGCAGGAAATGTATAAGAAATATCCATAACGGCGAGATAAACACTGCAGCCGAGATGGCAACTGAAGCAATTGAGATGAATAAAGAATTGAAAAAACAAATTGAAAATCATCCCGATTTGCTTACAGCCGGGTATATGGAAAATGCTTCACAGGAACTGGCGGAGGCAAACATATTTCTATCGATATACAACAAAGAAGATTTGCCCAATCCAGAGGAACTGGGAATTACATATACATCCTACCTGCTCGGGCTAGGAGATACCGTCGGAGAATTGCGGAGGGTGGCCATTGATCTGCTAAAGGAGGAAAAAATAAATGAAGTGGGGGAACTATTGAAAGAAATGGAAGGCATATGTGATAAACTCATGGAATTTGATTATCCATCGGGCCTTATCCCGATAAAAAGAAAACAGGACGTGGCAAAAAAATTGCTGGAACAGACGAGAGGGGATTTTGTAATGTTCAGGAAAAATAAAGAGTTTGCGGAAAAGGTGGATATACTATTGAAAAATCTTAAAGAAAAAAAGAAAAGAAAAAAAGAGGATGAGTTTGGTCTGGACGTAGATTCCGTGTGGCGATGACCGGCTATGTGTAAAAACTATTTGTATTCTCTCGGATTATTCAACTGGCAAATGAAGGCTTAACCCCAAATTCATAGATAGCTCTTGGAATTAGCGAAAAATTATAGTCAACCCATGAGAGTGATTCTT
>JAYEJS010000144.1 GCA_034660695.1 Candidatus Thermoplasmatota archaeon
ATAAAAGGCTAACCATTTTTGAGATACCTCGTAGCTCAAAAAATTTCGTAAAAAATAAGAGAATCCCATCCTAATTTGATGAACCCATGGGATGGGATGAAATACAAATAGACAAGCTAATAAAAACTAATCGGAAAAAACTGGAGAAAGAGATAGGCAACATTGGAACTCAATTCCCGCTATTCAAAAATCCAACGGAGTACAATCCAGTGGAAACGTCAGAATTTCTATCGCATTTGAACCTGGAATTCCTGGATCCGGTGCTAAAAGAAATGTTTCCTCGACTGGAATACATTAGACTGAAAGTTTACGCCAGAGTGAGACTTGTCCTGTTTATGAAACTAAGAGGAATAAAGCGCATTACCGATGCATACCGAATATTGCAGACAAATCCGATGGTAGCAGAGAATCTGGGATTTTATCCAAATAATTTGCCCAGATATGAGACCATAAGACATTTCATCAACGATCTTTTGGCAGAGAAAGTGGATAAAGTGTTTTACCGTGTGGTAGAAGAAATAGACAGGAGAATGAAGAAGAAAGGAGAGAAACTTGGGAAGGGACGAGAAGATGCAACCGTGATAACTGCAAAGAGAAATGATAATGAAGCGGAATACAGCGGCTATTACAAAACAAAAGGATGGAAAAAGGATTTGCTGGTGAGCAAGCAAGGAATATTTCTTTCATATAGGGATATGGGGATTAACGATGACGAAGGATATGCACTACCGTACCATTTACAAAAGCTAAAAGAGGTTGGAATAAAACTGAACGATTCAACGGTAGACGGAAAATATCCCACTTATGAGAACATAGCTATAGCTCACTGTGGATACCAAACAAATTTGCTGTACAAACCTCAGAAACATTGGGTGTATAATGAGAAAGGCAGTCCTAGGAAAATACGTGAAAGATACAGCAGATATTGGAAAGACGAGTGGTATAAGCCAGATGCAACTATAGAATACGAATTGCAATTCCTTTACAAGAAAGGTGAATACGAGTATGCAGGAGCTTATTTCAGAAATCTACAGGTGAAGAAATACGAAGCAAGCGAAGAACTGAGAAAAGAAATAACTCAGGGAAGAAATGAGAATGAAGGTTTCAATTCATATCTGAAACAACGTGTAGGCTTTGAAAGTGAATTACCACGAAAAGGAAAGAAAGAAGCTTTCTTCCATACCACACTGTGTTTACTGGCATTGAATATGGTTGCTTTGACAAGACTGCAAAATGGAATAACGGAAAACATTACCAGCGTAGCATATCTGGCATAATTAGCTTGTCATAACTGCAGAAATGAAATGCAACTGTGCAAAACAGTTAGTGTGAAATAGTAAAAAATCCGGTAAAAACGCCAGAATTTTTGCCTTGACTGAAAAATTTTAGCCAATTTTGGCTGTGGGAAGCCAAAATTTGTGACTACGTCATACTCATTTTGCAAAATCAATTCATTTCAAAATGAAAAATACAGATTAAAAATCGGCAAATCTGTAACCACCTACGGTCAGCGTCCTTTTTTAACAAAATTTAAATAAACCTAATCCTATGTGTATGAGGAGATCAGGATGGGGATTCTCGGAAGATTAAGGGTATTACTTCAATCCGTTTTTGGAAAAGGACATGTAAGGATAGGAATATACGGCCCCCCAAATGCTGGAAAAACGACCTTGGCAAATAGAATATCAAGAGATTGGAGCGGGGATATAGTCGGTTCTGTATCAGAGATACCTCACGAGACGAGAAGGGCACAAAAAAAAGATAATGTTGTAATAAAAAATGGGAATTCTTCACTTACGATTGATATTATAGACACACCAGGAATAGCGACAAAGGTTGACTTCCACAATTTTATGGAGTGCGGAATGAATGAAGAAGATTCAAGAATAAGGGCTAAGGAAGCAACTGAAGGGGTTATAGAGGCGATACGATGGCTGGATAATATAGATGGGGTTATTTTACTCATGGACAGTACAGAAAACCCCTTTACACAGGTAAATGTTACAATAATAGGTAACCTCGAAGCAAGAGAGTTGCCAGTGCTGATAGCGGCAAACAAAATCGATATGGATGGCTCCACGCCAGCCACTATTAAATCTGCATTTCCCCAGCATGATGTGGTTCCTATTTCCGCACTGACCGGCTACAATATAGAAATGCTGTATGAGGTTATGGTGAAACTGTTTGGAAAAGCAAAGAGGAAATAACATGGCCGAAATAAAAGTAAATTTGATTTCCCATCAAAAGATTGAGGGCATGACAACCGATGAAAAAATAGATTTCATTCTTGGTGAAGTAAAACAAGGAGGAATATTGGTCCTGGAAAGAGGGCTTACGCCAGAAGAACAGTCAAAACTCATAGAGAAAACGATGAATGAGATAAAACCCGACAAATTTATAGGTATAGAAATGGAAGGGTACAGAGAAGATGGTAGAGCAAATTGGTTACAGAAGGTTCTTGGAAAGATGCGCCCTCCGCGTATGACGGTCATAGGGCCCGCGGATAAACTGAAAACCATACACAAAGATAATGATATTATAAAAACCATTATTCTTGGGAGGTAAAATGTCGCATCAATGCCTGAAATGTGGAAAAATATTCGAGGACGGATCTGCGGAGATTCTTAAGGGCTGTCCTGTGTGCGGGGGGAAAAAATTTTTTTATACAAAAAAGTCCTTGAGCGAGAAGGAGAGATACAAATTGCTGAAGGAAAGTGAGATAGATCTGGAATCCATAGCAAAGATAGTAAAAGAAAGAGGCGACAAAAAAGAAGAAGAGTGGTTCCATATTGAACCAAAAAATATAAAGGAAATCCTTCAGGAAATAGAAAAGAAAAAGGAAGAGGTTGCAAAAACCATCTCCAAGCAAAGCAGCAATATCGAGAGTATTTCCGTGGAGGAGATGGGGAATTACCGGATAAACCTGAAAAGGCTTATGGACGACGAATCGATCATAATACAGAAAGACGGCTCGTATATGATACACCTTCCGTCACTGCTTATGAGACCCAAGGAGAAGTAATATATATCCAATTCCGATGCCCTATAAAATGAAAGTAAGGGATACAGAGATAACGAAATGTATATTTGAGGAATTCAGCAGAAAGTTTATCGATTCAATAAGCATGGATGTTGCAGTGGTCGGTGCTGGCCCCTCTGGGCTGACAGCCGCACGATATCTGGCAAACGCCGGCAAAAAAGTTTGTGTATTTGAACGGAAATTATCTCCGGGAGGGGGAATGTGGGGCGGCGGCATGAGTTTCCCCGTAATTGTCGTGCCAGAGGGGGGAAAGGAAATCCTTGAAGAAGTTGGCGTGAAATGCAAAAAAAGAGGTGATTATTTTATAGCGGATTCTATAGAAGCGGCCTCCAAAGTTATCGCAGGGGCAATAGATGCCGGGGTGACCATATTCAATTCTGTAACGGTCGAGGATGTGATGGCTAAGGAAGGGCGAATTTGCGGTATCGTTGTAAACTGGACAGGCACACTGAAGGCGGGCATGCATGTCGATCCTTTATCACTTGAAGCAAAGGCAGTTATTGACGGGACAGGCCATCCCTCGGAAATCTGCCGCATAGTCGAGAAAAAAATCGGTTTGAACACTGTCTCAGGAAAAGTAGAAGGAGAGAAATTCATGTGGGCGGATGAAGGGGAGAGGAAAACAGTAGAAAATACAGGAGAAGTGTATCCCGGGCTTTACACCACAGGCATGGCTTCCAATGCAGTAATGGGGGCGCCGCGCATGGGTCCGATATTTGGGGGGATGCTCTTATCGGGCAAAAAAGTAGCGGAAATGATACTCGAAAAAATTTGATAGAGCCGCCTGATATGATTTAAATTGGCGTGTTTAAACTTTTCTGGAGAATTCCCAGTCACAGGGTGGACAACTTAAAGTGGGCATTCCTTTCCATATAAATTCCTTCATTTCCGCCCCTACAGTAAGGGCATGGTCTCATTTTTTTCCCAATTTTTGGTAAATAACAAAGAAATATCCTGTAGAATCTATCTCCTTTTCACCTCTAATTTTTCTCCTGCATATATTCTCATCCCGTCCTGGGCTGCTATCGTAGATACTCCAGTCTTTTCCGTTATCCAAGTAGCCTGCTCCGCCGCCCGGGGAATTACTTTCATTCCTAGGTGGGTTAGTATCGCAAATTCTGGCTTAACCCCCTCTATCAGTTTTGCTGCATCCTCTGCTGACATGTGAAACGGGATTTTTCCTTCTAAAGGACGGGTCATGCATACTATCAGAATTCTCGCGCCTTTGTGGGCGTCTATCAATTCCTCAAAAAATTCGGTATCGCTGGTATATGATATTATCCCATTACTGAGATGCATTTTAAACCCCACCGTGGTGGAATCTGAATGACGCGCAGGCATCACCTCCACCTTATACCAATCTTTTAACATAAATTCATCTCCCGGATGGACAACTTTTATCTCTCTCACGAGAGATTGATGGTAGTCAGATAATGGACGATACTCGCTCTTTCCATTCAAAACACTCTCGCTTCCTGCAACAATGCCTCTCTTATACTTGCCGCCCATAGTCATGGCTTCCATTAAGATTTCTGCATCTGTGTAATGGTCGGGATGGCAGTGGGAAACCAGGATTGCATCTGTTTGTGTCGGATCCAGCCCAAGCTCATACATTTTTACAAGGGCTCCGGGTCCGGGGTCTATGTGTATGAGTATGCCCCTATCTGCCACATATATGCCTCCCGTCGCTCTTTTCTGTAGAATCGTGGCAAATCTGCCGCCGCCGGTTCCTATAAATGTCAGTTTCATCATCAAGTCTATATACCTATCTTACTATTATAGTTTGGTGATATAGTGGATGTGGTCTCGATTATCGTAGGATTTGTGGTGGGAATTGTGGCAGTTTCGATAGCAATCGAACTGAGCTGGAAGAAGGAAGAAACGGTAGAGACATACAAAATTGCTAAAAAATGGAGTCTGGCAGAAATAAAAAATCCTCTCATTGTTGCGGAAAAACTAAAAATGGATGCGCCGAGAAATTCAAAGATTGTTGTTAAAGTGAACACCGCTTTTTCAAAAGGAGCGAAGCAGAATGATGCAGTAAAAGGAAACTTCGCCCTGGGGAGTGACAGGGCTCTAATTTTTTCGGGAGAAATAAGAGGGGGACAGCTTGCTTTCTGGACAATTGACGAGCGTATTTTGAGAAATTTGAGAAACCTCTTCAATCAATTCTGGGAAGGGAAGGAAGAAAAAGGCCCAACAGAGATACCGAAGAAGGGAATGGTAACTGTCAGGGGAATTGTCAAGGCGGTCGTGCCATACAGGGAAAACTATCTTATCCGTCTATCGTATGAAAAAGGAATTATTGGCATACTTATAAATGAACGGTTGGAAATAGAAGGAAATAAGATAGAGGTTGAGGGTGAGATGGTCGGCGAGGAGCGACCATTCATAAAGGCATACCATCTGGAAGTGCTGGAATAAAATGGATATTCTGATAAAAGATGCGTTCATAATAACCCAGGACAGATATAGAAATATCAGACATGGAGATATTTACATAGAAGGGGATGTCATATCCGAAGTATCCGAAAGGATATCAACCGAAGCCGAGTACGTTATAAGTGAAAAAAAACTGGTGATGCCCGGACTGATAAACACTCATACCCACCTTCCTATGACTTTAATGAGGGGTTATGGCGACGACCTTTCGCTTGAAAAATGGTTGACAGAAAAGATATGGCCCGTGGAAAAAAAATTGAATAAAAGATTGGTGCAGGCTGGAGTCAGCCTTGCATTGCTTGAGATGATAGCGACCGGCACTACAAGCCTGGCAGATATGTATTTTTTTGAAGATGCAATAGCAGGCGTTTGTAAAAAAATGGGGATGCGAGCCTATGCGGGTTTTTCCATAATAGATTTTGATACTGCTGAAATGAAAAAAGAGCAAATGTTGCCTGAATGCGAGAAATTCATTAAAAAGTGGGGGAATGATAGGTTAGTTACACCGGTTGTTGCACCCCATTCCGCTTACTCCTGTTCTCCTGAAACGTTACAAAAAGCATCTGAATTAGCAAAGAAATATGATGTTTTTTTGCATACCCACTGTTCGGAGACGAGAAAGGAAGTTTATGATATTATGGAGCGCTACGGTTGCCGCCCACTCGAACAGCTGAAAAGGAATGGGGTGCTGACCGAAAAGACAATTCTTGCACACTGCGGATGGATAACAAAAGAAGAGGTGAGAGAAATAAGCACGGCAAACTCATGCGTTTCTCACAATCCCGTAAGCAACATGAAACTTGCAACAGGGGGCTTTACTCCACTGCCTGAGTTGTTTGAAAATAATGCTACTGTTACATTAGGAACGGACGGGGCAGCAAGTAATAACAAACTTGACATGTTTGAAACGATGAAGTTCGCTGCGCTGATACATAAGCATTACCGATGGAATCCGAGCATTGTCACGGCACAGCAAACGCTGGATATGGCAACCATCAATGCGGCAAAATTTTTAGGCATAGATGGAAGCATAGAAGAAGGAAAAAAAGCAGATGTTATAGTTCTGGATATGAACGTGCCAAATTTGACGCCCATGCATAATCCCGTTTCCCATATTGTTTATGCCGCTTCTGGTTTCAATGTAAGTGATGTCATAATCGATGGAAAAATGATTATGAAGGACAAGAGTTTCATTGCCGTCGATAAAAATAAAATCCTGGAAGAAGCAGAGGAAGCCAAGAAAGAATTGACAGCTTAATGTAAAATTAAACCAAACGGTATTATACCAAAAGGTTTAATAAATATTTTTTAATTCAGTGTTATGAACGATTTTAAAAAAAACCCATTCATTTTTGGGAAGGCTGTAGCTGGAAAATATTTTGTAGATAGAGAGAATGATATAAACGAATTAAAATTTACTCTACTTTCCGGACAACATGTGGTTTTATTTTCTCCAAGAAAAATGGGAAAAACTTCCTTAATGAAACAGACATTCGGGCAGACTAAGGAAAGAGTTTGTATTCATATCGATTTGTGGCAGATAGCTTCTTCATATGCATTGGCCAAAGAAATAATTGACAGGGTAATAAATAGTACATACTCCTCCATAGAAAAGCTGAGTTATGAAATCAAGGATTTATTCAGGTCTCTCAGACCGAAAGTATATATTGATGCAGATGGGCATATTGGTATAGAGTTTAGCAAAGAAGAAGTGAGGGAAGCTGTAAAAGAATCTTTGGAATTTCCAGAAAAGGTTGCAAGGAAAAAAGGATTAAAAATGATTATTGCCTTCGATGAATTTCAGGAGATAGAACATTTAGACGGTCTAAGAATGGAGAAAATCTTTCGATCTATTTTACAACATCACGAAAATGTGGCATATATATTTGCTGGGAGTGAGAGAAGTTTAATAAACATAATGTTTGGAGGGAGAGAAAGGCCGTTTTATAGATTCGCAAAGCCGATAGAATTAAAGCCCATTGATAAAAATGTATTGGAAAATTTTATTATAAACAAATTTGTTGAGAGCGGTAAAAAAATAGACAAAAACGCTGCCAGATGGATAGCTGATTTTAGCGATGGCATTCCTTACTATGTTCAACATATATGCCACGAAGTGTGGTACATAACAGAAAAAGTTGCAAAAATCAAAACAGTAGAAGAATCCTTAAAGGAAAGAATCTTACCAGGTTTATCGAGCGGATTTCATACAATTTGGAATGAAATAAAAAGTGAGGCACAAAGAAAGTTGCTCATTGGCCTTGCAAATGAAGAAAATCCAAAAATTTATTCGCATAATTTTATAGAAAAATATGGATTAAAATTGCCAGGCAATGTAGGGAAGGCCGTTAAATCTCTAGAAAAGACAGGGCTAATAGAGAAAAATAGAATATGGGATCTCTTTTTTAAAGAATGGATTAAAATGAATTTTTCTTATTAAACCAAACGGTATTATACCAAAAGGTTTAACGAACTTATTTATGTTGGCACAGATGTGCAGAAAATCCTGGAAGAGGCAGAGGAAGCAGAGAAGGCGAAGGAAGAATTGGTGGGGCAGCAAGCAGTTACACATATTTCTGAAGCCGAAAAGTTTAAGTTGCGATTTGTGTTGTCTTTCAATAGGGAAAGGTTAAATTGCGGGAGGAAAAAACATGATGGGTAAAAAGTATATTTTTGGGGTAGCAATAGTGGGAATAATGGCATTTGCCGGACTTTTTGCAATGAATGCGAATGCACAAGAACCGAATGAAGTATGGGTTGATGATGATGCCGCACCAGAGTGGTATGATTCTACCCATGTGAAAACGATACAGGAAGGGATAACCAATGTTTCTGCTGGTGGAACAGTTCACGTCCATGATGGAACATACAGAGAAAATGTGGTTGTAAATAAGGAGAGGAGATAACATTGATAAATGGTTCAAAGCCAGTTATTGACGGCATGGGAGGAACAGCCATAAACATCACTGCAAACAATGTAACCATCGACGGCTTCAACATCACTAACTCAAGTTATGGCATCAATTGCAGCGCCCTTGGTTTCACTATAATAAACAACATTATCAATGCCAGCAATGACAGCATAAATATGCGACTGAACGAATTCGGCTATCTGATGAGCGGAAGCTCATCATTTGTCATTGGTGAATCTACCATTTACAATAATACCATATCAGCAGATGGTGATGGCATCTACATAGAGGCGCACAACTGGGGCTCAGACATGGCTGACAACACCATCTGTCAGATTGGGGCATTTACCATAGAGGAAAACAATATCTCGGGAGGATGCAGCGGCATCTATTTCGACTACCTTGATTACTTCGGATATGAAATGTACGATTCTTCACAGTTCTCATTCGGGGGGCTGCATATCCAGAACAACACCATCAATGGTAGCGGGGACGGCATCTACCTGCCCTACATCCAGTACTGGGGATATGAAATGTATAATGACTCGATTGCCACCTTTGGCGACATCATCTTTGCAGATAACGTTATAGAAACAAACTCAGACGGCATTTATTCCCATGAATACTTCATTGACTGGATTGGCTCGCACCTGTTCGATAATGCCTCTTTCACACTCGACAACATAGCGTTTACCGGCAACGACATCAACAGCAGCGGCTATGGCATATACATCCAGCACATCGAAAATCTCGGCTATGAAATGTATAATGATTCCTCTTTTGCAATGAACGATTTCCTTGTCAATGGAAACACCATTGACAGCGGCGATTACGGCATTTATCTGTACAACATGCTCTACTTTGGACATGAAATGTACCACAATACCGTATTTACCATGGGAAACATTTCCTTCAGCGGCAATGAAATCAACAGCAGCAGTGATGGCATATGGATAGAAAATGACATTGAGTACTTTGGCTACAAGATGTACGGCAACTCCTCATTTGAAATGGGCAACATCGAGTTCAATGACAATGTGATTAACAGCAGCAGTGGCGACGGTATAGATATCGATTGCATTGAGTATTTCGGCTATTACCTGTATGATTATGCTTCATTTACCATGGGCGGCGTATACTTCAATAACAATATCATCGATTGCCATTCTATATATGCTGATGGTATAGATGCTGAGTTTGAGTATTTTGGCTACTACATGAGCAACAGCGCCTCGTTTGAGATGGAGAGCATTGAAATTTGCAACAACATCATCAACATCAGCGATGACGGCATCTACGTTTACTATTATGGGTTCGGCTGTTACATGGAAAAGGAGAGTTCGTTTGTGATGGGGCATGTGACCGTCAACGACAACAATATCACCAGTGGCAGCGACGGCATCTACATTGATGATTTTTACGAGTTCGGCTATGAAATGTATGACAACTCATCATTCACAATGGGCAATATAGAGTTCAATGGAAATATCATTGACAGCAGCGACGGTTTTGGTTTTGATATAGAATCCATTAAGGACTTTGGAGAGAAAATGTATGATAATGCTTCTTTCATCATGGGAAACATCACCTTCAATGATAACAATATCACCAGCTACTACGACGGCATCTACGTGTACGAAATCGAGTACTTTGGTTACGATCTGTACGGCAACTCCTCATTTGTCATGGGTGACATCACCTTCAATGACAACGAGATTAACAGCAGTGATGGTTACGGAATTTACCCCGATGATGTCGAATACTTCGGCTATGAGATGTACAATAATGCCTCATTTACTATGGGAAACATAGAGTTCAACAGGAACGATGTTAATAGCTATGATTATAGTATCTATGTCTATAGCCCCTATGAGTTGGGCTATTACATGTATGATGACTCTTCGTTCGTAATGGGCGATTTTCTGGTGAATGACAATACCGTTAACAGTGATAGTTGTGGTATTGACCTCTATACCCCCTATGACTTTGGCAATTACATGTATGACAACTCCTCCTTCGTAATGGGCGATTTTATGGCGAATGGCAATACCATAGACAGCAGTGACGAGGGAATATATGTGGAGGGGATTGAATATCTGGGCTATGACATGTATGATAATTCTTCATTCATGATGGGAAACATGGAATTCAATGGAAATATAATCAACAGCAGCAGTGATGGCATATATGTGGAATGCATCGAATATTTCGGAGCGTACATGGAGGATAACTCCTCATTTGTCATGGGCAACCTTACCTTCAACAATAACAACATCACCAGCTACTACGACGGCATCTACGTGTACGAAATCGAATACTTTGGCTACTATATGAATTACTACAGTGATGGAAATGCCTCATTTGTCATGGGCAATATCGAGTTCAATGGAAATATCATTGACAGCTATTGTGAAGGGATGTATCTCGATGATATGTATGAGTTTGGCTATTACATGGAAGACAACTCTTCATTTGAGATGGGTAACATCACCTTCAATGACAACGAGATTACCAGCGACGATGACGGAATATACATCGATTACATTGATGATTTCGGTGATATGGAAGATAACGCTTCGTTCGTCATGGGTGCTGTAACGCTTAATAACAATATCATTGAGAGCGATGGTTATGGAATGTACCTGTACCTTGATGATATTCCTTATGGGATAGATGACAATGCCGTGTTTCTAATGGATGACATCGCCATAAGCGGCAATACCATCTGGAACTGCTCCGATGATGGCATATATGTATATGCATATTACAACTTTTATGGCAACATTTCATACAATACGGTTTGGAATTGCGGCGGAAACGGCATCTATCTTGATGGTTATGATGGAGAAACGGAAGGAATTGTAGAAGGAAACACCATTTTCAACTGCACTGATTATGGTTTATATCTCTATGTCAGTGATAACCAGATGGATATGGATGTAATTAACAACATCATTTATAACAACAGTTACGGCGTGTATATCTATACCAGTGATGACCATGGAATATACTCAAACATATCTGGAAATGTAATATACAGCAATCTCAATGACGGCATATACGTTTATAGTCATAATGTCAGTAGCAGCGGAGAGGCAGACATTGTACTTGTCATAATGGGAAACATCATCACCGACAACGGTGGCAACGGCATTTACATTTATCCAAGGTGCGATGGCATATATATAGCTGGTAATACCATAGAAAATAATAGCAATGGCATCTATTTCGAAGTATATCAGGAGAGCGACCTTGTATTAGCACATTCCGGCACCCATGCATGGTATTCAGGAGCAGGGGCATACACCAACAAACTTCTCACCCGTTCTTTCGATCTCAGCGGAGTTTCAGAAGCTTGTCTCACATTCTGGGAATGGTATGCAACAGAGAGTGGGTGCGACTACTGCAATGTGGAAATCAACAACGGCAGTGGCTGGGTTACGCTTGATACCTATGATGATAACAGCATCGTATGGATTGATAAGAGCTACGATATATCTGATTATACAGGAGGAATCGTTCAAATTCGTTTCCGTTATGAAACAGATTCCTGCTGCGGACATAGAGGGTGGTATATTGATGACATTTCAATAGACAAAATAGGTTTCTCTGACGATGTTGAAAGTGGTGAGCAATGGGAAACGAGCCAGCATGGCTGGAAAGTTACCAAGCTCTTTGGTAATATCATGCTTGGCAACACAATTTCCGGAAATACAAATATTGGAGTTTATCTCACCCAATCAAATTATACCCTAATTGAAAACTATCTGGATAATAATGCATATGGAATCTATCTACACTATGCAAGTGACAGCACTTTCTTCAACAACACCATATCCAATGCAAGTGGCACCAATGCATATGGCGTATATTTATCAAACTCGGATAATAACACATTTGAAAATACTACTATCTGCAATTATACTATGGTAACTGGCACAGCATATGGAATCTATATGGATAATTCTGATGGAAATGAATTTATCAATCTAACAATGCATAAACTTAATGAGGTGGTCCAGATTGATTATGGAATTTATCTCAGCGATTCACATTGGAACAACTTCAGCAATGCTGTCATATATGATTTGCATGGAGATCGGGCATATGGTGTTTATCTGAGAGATTCAGATAAAAACATCTTTGAAACTACCACCATTTACAATCTGGCCACATCTGAACGGGCTTACGGAATTTATTTGGAAAATTCGAATAACGACATCTTCAATGAAGGCAGTATATCGAATATAAATGCAACTATATGGTACAGCTTTTATTCAGATGAAAACAGCGATAACAACACGATTCAAAACATGACAGTGTCAAGTTATCCAACAACCATTTCTTTCATTTATGGCAATGGAATTGCATTGAAGGGTGTGGATGAGAGCGAAGTGTATCCAAATGATGAACTTGCACCCCTGGGAAGATATGTTAACATAACAAATGTAACTGCCGGCTCATGGATAAACATAACTATCTACTATGAAGACGATGATTTATCTTATACGGATGAATCTACATTGAAATTTTATGAATGGAACGGAAGTGAATGGCAACTTATTCCATCCACACTCAATGAAGCCGATAATTTCATAAATGCAAACATAAGCACATTCAGCATATACGGCATATTCGGAAACTTTACCAGAATAACATTCCACCTCTATCATGGGTGGAACATGATAACCTTGCCGTTAATAAATGAAACAATAACAACAGCAGAGGATTTGGGTAATTTCATACCTGGCTGTACCGTTGTTACAATATGGGATAATGTTCATCAGAAATATGTCAGCCATGTCGTCGGTTTCGCCTACGATTTTGCACTTGTAAACGGCACGGGATACTTCGTATTTGTAAAGGAGGATGTCAATGTTACTTTTGAAGGAAATGCCATTGAGACAATAAACATTACATTGCGGACAGGATACAACATGATTGGATGGACTCATGTAGCATCAATAAATGCCAGTCAACTTGCTGGAAACATAGCAAACTGCATAAAGGTTGCAAAATGGAATGCCCAAGAACAGGAATGGTTGCCAGAATACATAACAGTATTGCCGGGCTATGACTTCGACATTCTTGCAGGCGATGGTATGTTTGTATTCATCCGCAGTGGAACAACGCAATGGCATGGTAATTAAGCATACCTTTTTTTCTCTATTTTCTTTATAAATTTCTCCAAGTCGGATGAATTTTAAAAAAGGGCAATGATTTTCAATATTATGATACGGAAATGTATTGAAGAAGACATACCCCAGGTAGTAGAAATAGAAAGATTGTCATTTAAACATCCGTATCCTGCCTTCGTTTTCAAAAAATATCTGCGCGCCAGGTTTCTTGTTTATGAAGAGAAAGAAAAAATTGTCGGTTATATAATAGGAATAAAGATGGGGAGCAAGGGCATGATAATGTCCCTGGCTGTTCACCCTTCGTTCAGAAGAAAGGGATATGGGAGAGAACTGGTAGAGGCCATAACAAAAATGTTGGATGCTAACATTGTAGAAATTCAGGTGAGGAGAAGCAATCTGAACGCATTAAAATTTTACCGGTCTATAGGATTTGAACGCAAGAACATCATACCGGCTTATTACAGTGATGGAGAAGACGCAATAATAATGATTATGAAGACAGATCGATGATTGCTTGGGCTATATCTCCGTCTGCCTTCCTTAGGGCATCCTTTGCTTCCTCGACGCTTTTTCCGGTTTTTTCCGAGACAAGCTTTACATCTTCCTCATTTAATTTCTTTATCACCTCTGGCGTGCCTGCAATCTGGTAAGCCTTCTGCCCCTTGACCTTCATTACGGTCACTTCGGCATCTTTGAATACGTATTCTCGGTCTGCCGTTCTTATAATGACTTCCTCAACGCCCTCTATCTCTTCCACGGACATGCCCATCCGCTTCATGATTTTATTCAGCTGACGGGGATCCACATTAGGCATCATGTGAAATGTTATATAATTCCACTGTTTAACTTTTTGGTATGCACCCGATGGAAGTGAAAGTTTTGGACATAAACTCCGCTTTTTACGGCGTGCCCCCAGAAAAGCTGATGGAAAATGCCGGTAAAGCAGTTGCGGATATTGTCATCAAAAAATTTCGTTTTAAAAAGTGCACGGTTATATGTGGGTCGGGCAATAACGGCGGGGATGGATTGGTTTCTGCATGCTATCTATCAAAAAAATGTCATGTGGAAATTATCATGGTAGAGGAAGCAAAATCTTCATTATCCAGAAAAAATTTGAGGAGAGCAAAAAAACTGGGCATCCCTGTCCACAAATACGGAGATAAAAATTTGGATGAAGCGATACGGAAAAGTGACTTAATCATAGACGCAATGCTCGGCATCGGCATATCCGGAGATCTGAGAGAGCCCTACAGCTTAATTGTAAAAAAGATAAATGATGCTAGAATTCCAGTCATTTCTGTAGACATCCCGACAGGTCTTGGGGGCAAAATAAGCATAAAGCCGGATGTAACCGTAACCTTCCACGATAAAAAGGATGGGATGACCGAGAAAAACAGCGGCAAAATAGTTGTAAGGGACATAGGCGTGCCGGAGGCGGCTGTGGGGTCGGTGGGACCGGGCGATATGATATTTTATCCCGTTCCAAGGAAGAATTCCCATAAAGGGGAAAACGGTACCGTGCTCACAATAGGAGGCGGGCCGTATACGGGTGCTCCTGCCCTGGCTGCAATGGCCGCATTGAGAACGGGCTCAGATCTTTCATTTGTTTTCGTTCCGGAAAAGATATGGAAAGTGGTTGCATCATTCTCGCCGGACATTATTGCAATGCCTTTGGAGGGAAATTTTTTGCATACAGGACATGTACCATCAATAAAAAAATTTCTTGGAAAGACAGATGCAGTAGTCATAGGGCCCGGGCTTGGCAGCGAGGACGAAACGAAAGAAGCCATTGATGACATAATAAGCCAATGCATGTCATTGAACAAAAGCATGGTTGTTGATGCCGATGCCATACAGGTATTCGGGGAAAGAAAATGCAACGGCAATGTTGTAATAACACCCCATGCCGGAGAATTCAAAGAGCTGACGGGCGTAACGCTGCCTCATAAATTGGAAAAAAGAAAAGAAATTGTAAGGAAAGAAGCAAAAAAGAGGAACTGCACCATATTGCTTAAAGGGGCGGTGGACCTAATAAGCGATGGAAATGCCGTAAAAATAAACAATACACATAATGAAGCAATGACGGTCGGCGGCACCGGAGATGTGTTATCAGGCATAGTTGGCTCTCTTTTATCAAAGAATGTTCCTTCATACAACGCTGCGAGAATCGGTGCCTTTGTAAATGGAACGGCTGGGAATTTTGCGTTCGAGAAAAAAGGTTACGGAATGACAGCAACCGATTTGCTTGAGGAAATACCTGAAGTGTTGATGAATTATCTGCCATGAAATAGAACGCCCTGTCATCAAATCGTGATTTTTGGGCATAGATAGTTTTATAAATCAATATCTTATTAGTCGATGTAATAACGGGAGGTAAAAATGAGAGAGATACTAAAATTAATAGTAGGTCTTTCTAGAGTTGACGGAACGTTGAAGGGAATAACAAAAAATATTGTTAGGCTTTTTGTTGCAATATTATTATTAACCTCAATATTTCCTTTGCCATTACTGCAGGCAGCACCCCCTCCATACATCACCCTCACATTTCCCAACGGTGGCGAAACGTTATTGGCAGGCGAATACTATACAATAAAATGGCACATTTCAAGTGATTTTCCGTATCCGAGTGCTTACATAAAGTTTTATTATTCTACAGATGGCGGAGAAAATTATACCTTGATAGATTGTATCTCGGGAGTATTTATGGGCGAGCCAGGCTATACGTGGAGAGTGCCTAACATTATTTCAGAAAATTGTAAAATTAAAGTATCATTGTTAAGTGCTTGCAGCGGCTCATTCATTCAATTTTATGGCAGCGATGAGAGTGATGAAAATTTCACCATCGCATATGACCAACTCTACTTCGTTAAGGATGGAGACATAAAGTTATGGCTGCCCGGTGGAGAGGAAACAACTCTTATTCACTTGCCGGAAACTTCTGCATTTTATCCATCTGCAACACCTGCTGGAGAACTGTTAGCTTTTGTCCAGGTGGAGGAAGACTATTATAAAGGGCCAGTATGGAACACATCTGAAATCTGGATAGCAAGCTATGAAATGGAAAGTTGGAGGAGAATCACAACCAATGATCTTGTGGATATTGATCCGGCAATTTCTCCAGATGGCACAAAAGTCGTATTCTCAAGGTTTGACGAAACGGGACAATTCTCAAACCTTTATCTTTACACGCGTGATCCCTTTGGCTCGCATTTAACACAGCTAACTTCTGGTAGCCATCAAGATAGGGAGGCATGTTTCTCTCCAGATGGCACAAAGATAGTTTTTTCTTCCAATCGTGGTGGAAAATTCCAGCTTTATACCCTCAATGTAGAAAATCCTGAAAGCATAAGGCAAGCTTTGCCAGGTGTAACACCCTATACCACCAGAGATCAAAGAAATCCGGATTGGTCTCCCGATGGAAAATGGTTTGCCTGCTCAATGGAATGGGGTTACCAGTCAGATATATTCATGGCCGATGCATGGGGTTCTATCAACACTAGGCGGGTGTTTCAACTGACCAACACTCCTGAAGATGAGATTTTTCCTGCTTGGCGTCCCGATACTTCAGCGATAGCTTATGTCAAAAGATTACCGGCGCCCGATGCATATTCTTATGAACTCTGGTCAATGAATGTGCGTAGTGATAGTACGGTGGAAGTTACTGATGAGACGAAATTAACAGATTTGGGTCTGACGCCGATGGGGACAGAACCGCCTGGAAACCCTTGCTGGAGAAGACTAGAGGGTTTACGGATTATTGAAGGGGAACTTGAGGGAAGGGTGAACCAATACGTGGACATGACTGTGGAAGCGTTCGGTGGCATACCTCCTTATACATGGGGTATAAGCGGCACACTGCCGGATGAACTGTATTTCAGCGACGGGAGATTTTATGGCACCCCTGCAGAAGCGGTGAAAGATACCCATGTTATACTCAATGTTTCTGATAGCATAGGACTTCATACAAAAAAGACATTCGACATTACCATCAGACCAGAGCATGATCTAGAGCTTTTAACCACAGACAGGTTTCTTCCCCCAGCAGTTGTGGGAGATTCATATAGTGCCTCTGTTAGATTTAAAGGCGGACTTTCACCTTACGAGGTGACGGTTGAATCTGCAATTGTGGGCAGAGACCTTCCTGAAAATTTGGTAGTAACCAACTCAACTTCTGGGGACATATTTACAGTGTGGCTTACTGCAGGAGCTGGCGGTTTTCCTGCTGGCAGATACAGGGTAAAGGTACAGGTTATTGATGATTTCGGCGACGTGGCTGCTGGTTTCTATGACTTCAATGTCGTAAACATAAGTTATTGGAATGTGAGGGATGTGTTTGGTGAGCAATTCATTGTTGGCGTAGAAGGGCTGCCAGAGGAATCGTTTGAATCCCTCGCTGACATGATTGACATTTCACTTGAGGGACGAGGAATTGAGCAGAGCTTTTCCATTGATGACATGTACACAACTCACCCCACCGTTGGACAGACATATCATACGTTCGTGTTGCCGTATCCCAATAATTTTGATGCGTGGGAAAGCGTCTTTAATCCAGATGAATCGACCCTTATCGGAACACTAAAGGTCGCTCTTACGGCGGATGGCGCTACAGCAACTGCCACCCATGGATTCCCCATCCATCGATACATGTTTCGCAGGAATAACGGCTTTAGCTTTGGCAATTTTCATACAAGCGGAATTTCATGGTCTAATTTCGTGGAATTCTTTGGCGACTGGGAATGTTGTTATTTCGGAAGTGAAGATATGCCCCGGCTTATTCCTTCAATAATTTGGGCAGCAGGAAGAGGATCAATGTCAAAAGGAATGTGCTTTGGAATGAGTATGTCCGCCAACAATATTGCTGAAGATGTGGCACGCGCCCGCTGGGAGGACCATCCCAACTTGGTTCATTCACAGGAAAAATATAGAGAGTTGGCTGAACCAGATGAATTTTTAGATGAGTACATAGAAAAACAACACTGGTGGCAATTGAGTATGGAATTTATAAGGATGTGGGCATTTAAAATTGCTCATAACTATGGGGAATGGGGGGAGGCCGTCGTTGACGATGTAGAAAGTTATGTTGATAGTGTGGAGAGGGGAGAAAATCCTGACCCCCTTATACTTTGCATGAGTTATCATAAAAAGGGGCATACAGTAGTTCCATATGCAATAGAATATTTACCAGATGGCAGGGCATTGATAAGAGTATATGACCCAAATAAACCTTTTAGATACGATGAAACATCTGATGGCAACAGTTCAATTTACGTTGATTTAAGTCAGGATAATGCCTGGACATTTTTTATGGGATATGATAGCGATGGAAATGAAATAATATGGAATAATGACAAAATATATACCATTCCATGGAGTGCCCTTCATGGGAATCCAGATCTTCCTGGTTTACTAAATATTCCCGAACTCAGTTCGATAGGAATTGGTGCATTATTTGACATCGTATTTGGAGGGACTGCTGAAATAGAACAGGTAACTGATGGGGAAGAAAAAACATTGTACACGCTGGAGGGAGAAATAAACATGGATCCAGAGACGGGCATACGCGATTGTTTCCTCCTGCCATTTTTCGGTGATTCCGTGAATTCTACAGCACAGATCTATTATGCCTCTGCAAATAAAACTTATGATTTCGATATTGCTGGAACAGAAAACGGAAATTATAGCCTCAGTTATATGCCGATGGACGGGATGCTTATGAGTTTGACCATAGATACTTTCAATAATTCTTCAGACAAAGTAGGCACCGAACCTAAAAATTTGTCTGCAGCATTCTCGACCCGGAATTACAAGAAATTCAGCTGTAAGATGATCAGGGAATTTGAAGAATATGGAAAAATATTTTTAATCTCAAATATGGAAACAGATGGCAATGGAAATGTTACCTTCGCCGCCTCTCCAAATGGAGATAATATTACAGTTGTTAATAATGGTAATCCAACCTCATATGATTTGGAGATAGAATATATAGGCAATGAATCACAAATGTTTAAGCATAAAGATATTCATTTAGACAGCGGCGAAGTACATCGTATTACCCCCGCTTCTTGGGAAAACCTGAGCAAGAGCGAAATAAGGATAGATATCGATAGAGATAATGATGGTATCTGGGATGAATATAAGCTTTTAAAACAAAAAACGAGAGAGAGAACACCTGGGTTTGAAATGATTTTCCTTATCGGGGCAATTGTATTAGCATTGATACTCATAAAGAGAAGAAAAACCGATCCGTGAGCCATCAAATACATTTATAAGCCAATAAAGTATTAAATACCCGAAAAGGGAATTGCATGAAGGGATTTATCATACTGTGGTTCATTCTGAATTTAATTGCCGTAATCGGCTCCCTCCTAAGTGTTCATTTTTCA
>JAYEJS010000145.1 GCA_034660695.1 Candidatus Thermoplasmatota archaeon
ACAGACATTTGTAGTAAATAATGATAAAAACAGTAATGCAGACGAGTACGGATATCTTGCAGCAATACCCGCAGCAAATTATATCGATGGGGGCAAGAGATACGTCTCTCCAATAGTTTATCGCGGGGATGATACTCCTACCAACTGGTTTGGGACGGTTGATGATACCACCAAGTATTTGCTCGATGACTGGAATGCATATCTTGCAAGACATGATGTTGAGGCGACGGAATATGTGATAGACCCAGATCCTATAAAAGCAGCGGCTGATATTGCAACATCTAGATGGTCTTCATCTACTACAGCTGTTGTGGCAGTTGATGGAAGCAGTTTTTCAGATGAGATAGTCATTGTAGTGGATACCGACAAAACGCTTTCCTCTTTGCCTTCCATTACCAAAGTCCAGCCTGGCAGTCTTAAAGACGTTGGGGGAAACTTTGTTCATCCAATGTTCATAGGCCAAAAGTGGGGCGCCATTCATATTGTTGCCAAAGGTAACAACTTTGCAGGTGATGCAGGTTTAATCACTCCGAGATATGAGGCCCTAATGGAAGATTGGTGGCCGTATCCTTATGACTCTAATGGTGAAGACATAGATACTTTTTACCCTGTTACCCTTCCAGGCATATGGATGCCATATGTAACATCTGAACGCGGCTTGGAGGAACTGCAAATAATAAAATATGCTGGGGATAGATACAAAATACCGATTGACAATACGGACTCAACAATAAAGGTAACAATTACGACAGATGAATCGTCCAACCTGATTGTTTATCTTATTGATCCAAATGGTAATGTAAGGAGACCAAGTGTTCCTCATTACAACGGCGGTGAAATAAAACCCATCCATTATTGGAATGGCGGGCACTGGCAGCATGATCAGGCCGAGTTTCGTACTTGGACAATAGAACCACATACAGAATATTCCGTTAACGTTCACAACGCAATGGAGGGAAAGTGGACTGCCATTGTGGTTCCATTTTTCGATTATAGGGAAGGAGACATTGGTTTTAGCGGAGGATATCACATCACAGCAAATATAAGAAATTACAATCCGGATAGAACATCGGCAGCTCTGTCAGCAGCAAACGGTGCTGTAATAGCATCACTCAATCATGCTCCTTTGCTGTATGTGACGAAGGACACCGTACCATCAGAAACATCGGATGCGCTCTCCACTCTTGGAGTGTCCAACATCATATTCGTTAACATAAATGAAGTCAGCAGTGCAAGCATTAGCGGTGCAACAGAATACAAGACAATGCAGGAAGTGGTTGATGCCATAAAGGCAGATGCAAATTCAGAGAACTTTATAACAATAACGTCTCTTGCAACCGGTGACGGCTACTTTGCTCCGGCGGCGATGGCGGCTGCATATCATGTCTCTCCTGTTCTAAACATTGGGGAAGCATCAGAAGCATATAATACATTGGATGCGTTAACGGCGTGGCGAGAATATGCCGGCGACTACTATCATGGATGCAGGTCTGTAGGCCACCTCCCGCTCATGGATCACCCATTTGATTTTAAGGAATTTATTCAAGGGGCTTTAGGCGGGAATTTTCCGAGTCCTGGATTTGACTTAAAGCTGCGATGGTTTGGTGCTGTCAATGAAGGAATACATGAGTTCATCGACGGTTACGGTCTTGATAAACCAGGGCAAGAGGCACACCTGTTCGTGGCACCGAGAGATACTGATATCCGTGATCCGATATGTCACGCAATGACCGGAAACAACTCCTATGCCGGACATATTCCTGTAGAGACACCTGCATTCTCATCTGATGTTATCGTTAGAGATGTACTATACCCAGCGATTATTTATGCAAACCCGGGCAGGGATGTTACAACCTCTCAGATCATGAACTATCCTGACGGATACGTATGGCAAGCAAATGATGGGAACGGCTATCCTAACTATGCAACCCGCGAAGCAAAGCAAATATTTTCATCACATGGAAGGTTCTATGAAGGTCATTGTATATGGGATTACTTGCTGGAGAGGTATAATACAGGGGCAAGCATTAGTTATTACAGCGGCCATGGAACCGGCGGATCGGGCATATCAGCACAATACGCAAATATTGCTGGACAATTCCCATACGCAGAACCCACATATGAACATCTTAAGGGCTTTAACTGGTGGGATGCCTGGCGGGGATATAGTGGATATGATGGCAAACAGACAAAAACAGCACGGTGGGGAGGACCATCAAGTTATAATGCACAGGAGCCCAGCCTTTATGATATCATACATTTCAAGTGGGTAGACAAGGCATTTGAAAATCTTCACAGTGAAATCGAATGCTGGAGTTCATGCACAACTGGTGAACACTGGGGCCCAATGGTGTATCTCTCTCATGGGTCGGCAATATGGTATGGAAACTGTGGATCGTGCTACGGCATTCAAGATGATTTACACAATATGTGGACATTCAATGATGTACTAGTGAAAGGAGAAGGCTTTGGAGAAGCTGCATCAAAATATGTCTGGATTTTCGATCGTGATTTTACAACCTTAGACCCGACAACGTTGTATGGCAGATCAACATTATTCCAGGGCGGACTTGAAAATGTTAAGGCCCTCTACGGCGACCCGACGATGACATGTTACAGCCCAGACTGGACAGAGCCAGAACCAGTAATGCCATAAACTCTCTCCCCCTCTTTCTTTGTTTTTCCTTTTGGCCTGCGCCCAATAAATAACTCTTTCACATGGCTAAGAAGACAGATTATACCAAGGCTGGTCGTATGGTTGAAAAAGAAAAGGAACTCAAGGACAGGGCAAAAATCTGGAATGAAGAGGAAGATATTTAAGTTTTGAAAGGTATTTTAGCAGAGGTGATCAAATAATAGCGTTCGGCCCGGTTCCTTCGCGCCGCTTGGGACAGAGTTTGGGAATAAATAATATTCCTGCAAAGGTATGCACATATTCATGCGTTTATTGTCAGCTAGGGAATACGGTAGGGATGAGCACAGATAGACAGGCTTTTTATGACGTGGGCAGTATTTTAAAAGAAGTTGAAGAAAAAGTTAACAAAGTAAAAAAAGAAAAAATTGATTATCTGACCTTTGTACCCGATGGTGAGCCGACCCTAGACGTAAACATTGGAAAAGAAATAGACATGTTGAAGTCCTTGGGAATAAAAATAGCTGTCATAACTAATTCCTCACTTATGTGGAGAAGTGATGTAAGGGAAGATTTGTTAAAAGCAGATTTAGTTTCTCTAAAAATGGATGCGTACAGCGACGGTATATGGCACAGAATCAATAGACCATATAAATACCTCAATCACGATGAAATTTTGAAAGGGATACTTTCGTTCTCTGAAAAATTTAATGGGACGATAATAACGGAAACGATGCTTATTGACGGAATAAATGATGGGGCAGAAGAAGTTAAAAAAATAGCAGAATTTTTGAGTAAAATAAATCCAAGCAGGGCTTATGTTGCCGTGCCCACAAGACCTCCTGCCAAGAAATTGATAAAGCCCGCCGGAGAGCATGTCATTAATACGGCTTACCAGATATTCAGTGATATTCTTGTCGGCAAAGTCGAATATCTGATGGGTTATGAGGGAAATGCATTTGCTTTCACGGGCAATGTTGAAGAGGATTTGCTGAGCATTACATCCGTTCATCCGATGCGCGAAGAGGCCGTTAAGGAATTTTTAAAGAAGGGAAATGCAAACTGGAATGTCATCGACAGATTGGTAGAAGAAGAAAAAATCATCAAGTTGATGTATCAGGGCAATACTTTTTACATGAGAAAACTGCCAGGTAGGAAAATTTGAAGGATAATCACGAAACCCGAATATTACTGCAGAATCGCTCAGTGCCTTCGGTTTATCCTCATTTGCTTTATTCCTATAGAAAGCTGGCTGTGTCCTTGGTGTAATTTATCTGCGCTGTTTATCTTTTCAACCATAATTCTGTATGATGCCGCTAAACTGTAACCACCCGGCAATCCCATTTCAAAAGGGCTATGTGTAAAAACTATTTGTATTCTCTCGGATTATTCAACTGGCAAATGAAGGCTTAACCCCAAATTCGTAGATAGCTCTTGGAATTAGCGAAAAATTATAGTCAACCCATGAGAGTGATTCTT
>JAYEJS010000146.1 GCA_034660695.1 Candidatus Thermoplasmatota archaeon
AGTTATACTCTCCATTGATTAATTCTAAGTATTTTTGTTCGAGGGTCTTTTCCCCGAACAAATTTGCTTGTTTTGTCTGGTAAAATGTTCTCATTATGTTCACCTATATGTTTTTGATTTTATTAATTTTGTTGTCCATCCGCCAAGCCGAATTTCATATAACTCAGAATATCCGAGCTTTTTATTCGCATAATCCTCTATTTTATTGTTAAAGCGAAATATTTTAATTTTTGATTGCATTCACTATGATATGAATTTAAACCTTAAAAATCTTACCCCACGTGAAAGGTACAAGCTTGTGGGAAAACTCATTGAGGAAATAAAACTGAGAAAATATTCTTATCAAACAGGAAAAGCATACATTTCTGTTGTAAAAAGATTCCTCAAATCTGGTCAAACGCCACGAAATTTTCTTCTCTCCCATTCTGGCAAAAGCAGATCCACAATGAGGCAAGCATATTTTGCGTTGAAATTTTTCTATGAAAATGTTTTGCATGAGAGTTTTGATGAAAAATTGCCGTTGGTGAAAAAGAAAACAAAATTACCCGTTGTGTTAAACAAGGAAGAAATCAGGAAGATGATAGAATTAACACTTAATCTCAAACACAAACTTGTTTTAACGTTCCTTTATTATGCTGGTTTGCGGTTAGATGAAGTCATAAATCTAAAATGGCAGGACATAGATTTTGATAGAGATGTTATTCATGTAAAAGTTGCTAAAGGAGAAAAAGAAAGAGTTGTATTTTTCCATCCAAAATTAAAGGAAATGTTGAATGTACGTGGCATAAAGAAAGAAGGCATAATATTCGTTTCTCAAAGGGGCGGAAAATACAACAAAAGGACGATTCAACAAATAGTGAATAGATCTGCTAAGAAAGCAGGAATAGAAAAGAAAGTGACTCCTCATACTCTAAGGCATTCTTTTGCCACACATTTGCTTGAAGCAGGAGCAGACATAAGATACATCCAGCAATTACTCGGTCATAAAAATTTGCAAACCACCCAAATCTATACTCATGTGGCAAATAAGGATATTAAGAATCTTGCAAGCTTGCTATAATTACCGTATCTCCTTTCTTTCTCCCGTCACCATGTAATTTATTTTTTCCGCTATTTTGTGCCACCCGAACCCTGAAGATGCACCACTATAAATTTGCCCAATATTTAAATATCGTTGTGTATTCCCCTCCCCATGATTGAGGCAAGTGTTGTACCACCTTTGGCAGGAGTTGTTGCCATTCTGTTTGCCATATATCTCACGTATTTTATTTTGTCCAAACCTCAGGGCAACAAAAGAATGAAAGAATTGTCGGAAAGCATACACAGAGGAGCGATGACGTTTCTGAATGAGGAATACAGAACGATATCCATATTCGTGGTTGTGGTTATGGCAGTGATTCTGGTCACTTCATTTTATACAGATCTGCCGAGGGAGGTAGCTCTTTCTTTTCTTGTGGGCGCTATTTTTTCCGGGCTTGCGGGCAACATAGGCATGAGAGTTGCAACGAAAGCAAATGCAAGGACTGCGGAGGGAGTCAAAAAAAGCTTCGGCCACGGATTGAGAATAGCGTTTTCTTCAGGCGCGGTAATGGGTCTCTCTGTTGTGGGTCTTGGAGTAATTGGCGTTTTCATTTTCTACTGGATATTTGTTGATAATGCAGGTCTTTCCAGCATTCTGTTTGGCTTTGGCTTCGGGGCAAGCAGCATTGCATTGTTTGCAAGGGTTGGAGGCGGCATTTACACAAAGTCGGCTGATGTTGGGGCGGACATTGTCGGGAAGGTAGAAGCCGGCATACCGGAAGACGATCCGCGCAACCCTGCTGTCATAGCAGACAATGTGGGAGATAATGTGGGAGATGTAGCCGGAATGGGTGCAGATTTATTTGAATCTTATGTGGATTCCATCATAGCCTCAATAGCACTTGCAATACTTGTCGGGTATTCTGCCAAAGCCTCCGAAGCAGTATATCCACTCTTAATTGCATCAATAGGTATATTCTCATCAATCATAGCCCTCTCATTTGTAAGGAGTGAAAAAAATGCGTATACCGCCATGAGAAACGGCTTATTCGGATCGGCCATCATCTTTTCAATCCTAGCCTTTATTACCACTTACTACACGATGAATTCATTCAATCCTTTCTATGCAATTTTTGTTGGATTGGTGGACGGCATAATCATAGGGTTGGCCACGGAATATTTCACATCCGACCAGCGGCTCCCCGCAAAAAAAATAGCCGAGGCTGCCCAGACGGGTGCAGCAACGGACATCATCCAGGGACTTTCGATCGGCATGATGAGCGTATTTATCCCGATAATAGCTACATGCATTGCAATGGTTCTGGCGTATAACTTTGCAGAATTTTACGGTATTGCCCTTGCAGCAGTGGGCATGCTTTCCACTCTCGGCATTTCCCTTGCCACTGACTGCTATGGCCCGGTTGCTGACAATGCCGCCGGTATAGCCGAAATGGCTGAAATGGGAGATGAAATAAGAAAAAAAACCGAAGGGCTGGATGCCGTCGGTAACACAACTGCAGCCATGGGAAAAGGTTTTGCAATAGGCTCCGCTGCAATAACAGCCCTTGCTTTAGTCTTTACTTTTGTAAGATCCGTGGAAAGCAAAGGCATTGCCGTAAACACATCGCTTACAGAACCTGAAGTAATGGCAGGGCTTTTCATCGGTGCCATGCTTCCGTTCCTTTTCTCCGCGCTTACCATGGGGGCTGTCGGAAGAGCCGCCGAGAAAATGGTGGATGAGGTTAGACGGCAGTTTAAAGAACTCGGCATACTCAAAGGGAAGGGAAAGCCTGACTATGAAAGCTGTGTAAAGATAGCAACAAAGGGGGCATTGAGGGAGATGATTCTTCCAGTGATTATTGCAGTTTCAGCTCCGTTGATAGTTGGCATATGGAATATAAGCGCCCTTGTTGGTCTCCTGGCAGGTGCAACAGCATCAGGATTCTTACTTGCAATATTTCTTGTCAATGCGGGAGGTGCATGGGACAATGCGAAGAAGTACATAGAATCCGGCAATCTGGGCGGAAAGGGCAGCGATGCACACAAGGCTGCTGTTGTGGGTGATACGGTCGGCGACCCTTGTAAAGATACATCAGGTCCGTCGTTAAATATTCTCATAAAGCTCATGTCAATAGTTTCCCTCGTATTTCTGCCCCTTTTCCTCAAATTTCTGTAGGTGGGAATAAAAATTTAAATCGGCATTGCCATATTCATACGTGATATCCCTCAAAGGAAAAGAAAAAATTCTGCTTCGGAGAAAAGTAAACATACGTTCCGGAAAATCGAGGGGTATTGGAACACTTTTTATAACGAACAAAAGGTTATCGTTCCAGCCACTTGCCCGCAAAAAATGCATTGATATAGAAATTGATTCAATAACCGAGATAAAAATCGTCGGAAGGATTTTTAAAAAAATGAGTATATCAACAGATAAAAGAGAATATATCCTATTTTTGAATGGGGCAGGGAATGTTATCAGCCTTTTGAAAGCACTCAAAGAGAAAATCCGTGCATGATTTCAACTTACTCGTTTTTGCTATGGGTAGAACATTTGTTTTGGTATAAGATTTTGGCCGTATTCTATGAGAATGCCAAGTTAAATGCATTTAGCGATATTTTTCATTCCTTTTGAGTTGATGATATTTTCTGCCTAACTTGACAACGCCTTCTATTTCAGTATCTCCGAAGGTGAGATGAAAATCCTTCTTCTCAGCCTTAATTTTTGTGTCGGCAGACACAAAAACCCTCCCAATTTTCAGAACGGCAGAAAATTGGTAAAAAAATCCCAGAAATTCAAATCCAACTTTTCCTTTGCCACTTTTGCTGCCATCCACCATATTGGCAACATTATAATATACATTGCCGCACACGTAAGCGGGCCGAGATATGCATCATATCACCTATATTACTTTTTTTAAAAAGTCAGTCTCTACGAATAAGCTCCATTTTGTAACCTAATTGTTTCTCCTCGGGTGACGAGAAGAAACAATCTATTCCTCTAAAATTTTCAGATGGAGGAAAACGAGGGATGGAAAACAGAGTTTTCGGGTC
>JAYEJS010000147.1 GCA_034660695.1 Candidatus Thermoplasmatota archaeon
AAAAAACAGTGCCGTTCGATGATTTTTGTGCTCGACAAACCAGCAGATTGCACGTATTTTGACTAAAGAGCTGGCGTATACTTCTCAATTTTCGGAGAAACGTCCATCAACTAACAAAGTAGTATTAGGTCACAGGCACAGAAAAAAGTTCGGACAACTCTGCGACACTTCGTGCCTTGCCTCGCCTTCGACTCGGTCATATAACAGCGGATATACGCTGCGGGCTGACGCCCCGCCCTTCGGGACATTCCTCCCTTCGATCGCAACATCGTATATGCTGGGAACGTTACCCGAAATGGCAAACCTATTGAAGGGGGAATAGATTGGTGGGCATTGGGATGAGGGGCATCCAAAAATCATTTGGTGCGCGGGTAAAAGTCCCTCTCAATATCCAGATTTCGATGATGAAGCAGATACGGATGATAGTCAAATATCAAAATATAAATATCAAATTATAATTACGATAAACATGATTGGAAGAAAGGCATTGTCCATAATAATCCTTTTTGCACTGGTATTGCCAATAGGCATGACAACCAATTTTCTCGGTATAGGCGAAAAGGGAAAATCCGATGCACCATACTCGGAAAACGCAGCATTTAATCCGCCCGATAATGTAACGATTGTAGTGGACATTATACGGGTGAGGGCAATGACAATGAAAGACTGCAATCCGGGGCTCTATTTCAAGATACTTATAGATGGCGAGAATTCTGTATGGTGGGAACAGGTTTATGAAGGAAATGATATATGGTTTGAATGGCCGACCGCCGCCAGAACCATTTCATATGATATCAATAAAACCATAAGCATACAGATAGAAGTCTGGGAGAAAAAGGCTGGGCAGGACATACCATGCGATATAAGCAAGGGGAAAAGTTCATATCTGGCTGGAAAGACCATCAATCTATTTTATGATATTAAGAGGGGGGAATGGACGGGAGACGATTACCTCGGCGATAAAAATGGATACGGTCACTGCTCCGGCTTTGAGGACGGAAACGAAAATGAAAACGATTGCGAAATATGGTTCGATATTTATCAATGGGGCTATGACGGATGGTGGGGCAGTGAGGACCGTTTGACGTACTGGGAGAAGGCTAACGTTTACGGGCTAAATGCATCAAGGAACTATGCGGGTGTGGACTTCAATGGCGATGGTCTGCCAATAGAATGGGAAGATAAATATGGATTTGACCCGTTTGCCGAAAATAATGCTTCGGAGCAAGACCCTGATAAAGACGGCTTGACGAATCTTGAGGAGTACAAAACATCTCAGTGGCTTTCCGATCCATTTGCACAGGATATCTTCATAGAGGTTGACGGCATGCAGGCAAAACATCCATGGCAAAAACCCTATACTCTCCCGAAGGAATCTCAACAACTGCTGTGCAATGCATTTGCGGGGCATAATATCACCATTCACATTGATGACGGAAGCATTGGAGGGGGTGGGGATTTGATTCCATATGATGACGGCATGACCGGCAGGGAGTTGATGGCTGCCCGCTATAAATATTTCCTCAATGAAGATGAGAATAACTGGAAAAGGGGGGTTTTCCATTATGCCATCATATGTAACCAGATGGAGTGGTACAGCCGACCCGCCGGAGGGAGAATGTTTTACATCGATAGCCATTGCGTCGGGGGGCAGTATATAAGAAACTGGGCATGGTCATTTTATCTCCAGAGAAGTAACTATTACAAAGCACTTGCAAGCGTGTTCATGCATGAACTGGGCCATACCCTCGGCTTAATGGCTTTTGAGGGTATTGATAATGAAAAATCACGTTTTCCTTGGAACAAGGAATACTGGGAGTGGGGCCCCTATGAGAGCTGCATGAATTATCGTTATGTTTACAAGCTGGTGGATTATTCCAACGGCGATGACCCCGACCATGACCAGGATGACTGGCATACCATAGATTTAACCCGCTTCACCGAAGAGGGCTGGTGAACGATTTAATGAAAGCGCAGGGAATATCTCTTATCCTTATTCTTCTCATTGTTAGTTCAATCTCAGGCTGTATCGCCAAAAATGATGATGAGCTTGATGACGATATAGAGAAAAATGGATGGAATATTTATGTAACGTATCCCGGAGAGGACGTAAGTACAGAAATGCATGTTACCTCCAGTCCCCATAAAAAAGATACGGATGGGGACGGCCTGACCGACTATGAGGAATGGTCTTCTTCAATGGGCGGTAGAACGAATCCCCGAGAAAAAGATACCGACAGGGACGGCCTGACCGACTATGAGGAAGCACAGCTGGGGACAGACCCCACTAGCTGGAGGCATGACTTGGGTAATGACAATGGTTGGTGGAAAGGGGATTACGAAGAGATAAAGTATTACCAAAGCAGGGGAATAGACCATGAAACAATTTTAGAGTTTCTTAAAAATCCTGATGTTGATGGGGACGGCGTTAAAGACGGTTATGACATCGATCCTTTGGCGAATCTGACAATTAAATTAACTATAGAAAGCATAAAAATAACGTCGGACATGAATGATAAAGATTACCTGCTCGAAATAATTTTTGACTTCGTGACCGATGGAGAATCAAATTCATCTACTTTAATTTACGTCCCGGTTGGAGTCAAATATTCAGTAAATATGAGCATGAAAGCCGATTTGAGCGATACGGGCATACCCGGGAAGTACAACAACAGCATCTCTCTCACTGTTATTGATGAAGATATGAGTGTTGATGAATACAGGCTGCTGGACCCCGATAAACTTCCTGATATGGATATCGTAAGAATTACTCCTTACGGTAGTTATGCAAACAGCGATTTTGATATTTCCTCGGATTGCAAGAGCTACCATCTAAGCGGATCGGATGGCGAGATATGGTTCAGTATAGAAGATGCAAGTATTCCCTGGTCCTAACTCACCACTTCCTTCAATTTTCCCTCAGCAGCAGCCATTTTTATCTCCATTGCTATTCTCCTTCCCGTAGAAATCCTTTTTCGCCATATTGTATTGCCGTACGGATGCCCCACGGACATATGCACGTTCGTTCCGCCGCCTATGCGGGGGGCCACATCATAAATATAAAAATTTAAGTCTTTATCTAGACATGTCTGCAAGCAGAACGGGCCAATTATGCCGTAATCGTAGTGTTTCTGAGTGGCTTTCACATACCTTTCCCCAAGTTCAAATACTTTCTCTAGTTGTGACTCCCTCAAGGTAGCGGAGTTATGGCCGCATACCGTATATTCCGGAATTTGCTGTTTCTCCGGTAAGGCAAGTTGTTGCTGGGCGGGAAGGCGGATGTGGCCGTCCAGGCTGCTTTCGAATCTCCAGTCAATTCCAAGCAACTCAAGTTCTTTGGTTAGGGGCGAGTAGAAGAAATCAAAATTGAATACAGGCCCTATGATATATCTCTCCGTTCTTGCCCTTTTCAAATCTTCTTCAATTATCACTTCCTGCTTAAGTAGCTGCTCAGATTTTTCCTTATACTCTCTGTATGATGAGCAAGTGAAAAAGCCACGTTCCAGCTTTTTTACCGCGTGGTGAAGTTTGACGATGCAGAGTTCGTCTATATTTCTTGGATCCTCTATTTTCTCTGGGAAGGGCATCCCTTCCTTTTCCAGCAACCAGTAATAATCCTTTTCTTCCGTTCTTTCCTCTGTGCGTAGTAAATTTCTGGAACCGAACATGGGAATACGGAAATTTTCTTCTATTTCATCGAGTTTGCAATACGACGTAAATGAGCGGTTAGGAATGAAAATCACATTCTCTTCGATTAGCCTATCCTGGTTCTTTTCGTGTAAAATTTCATTGAATTTTTCAAAAACCCATATTTCATCGACACATCCTTTCCATACAATGCCATTTTTTCTATGGGCCTTAAAATATTGTGCATATGTTTTTTCTCTACCTTTCTGGCATACGGCTAATGTTCTAAATCCTTCATCAATCGCCCCGTCGAATGTATCAAGGGCGGAATGAGATGCCACAGCCCCTATTTTTACGTTATCTGTATCATAATTTTCAAGTATGTTCCATATCCTTCCCCTTTCGATCATTTTAATCGCCAATAGTGAATAGCAAACGGGTTTTTAATTTCTATCTTTTGGCAATAGAAAAAGAATGATCTGCCTATTCCACATGTGCAATAGGATAAAAGGATACAGCCAATAAACCGAGAATGGCAAGGGCTATGCCCACTCCATACAAATCTGCGGCATAGCCTATCAATGGGGCCAGAATGCCTGCAATCAATGCTTTCATCAGCGATTCCGCACTCAAACCAGAAGCCATTGTTCTGTGAGATATCTGGTCGCTTATGTAACTCACATTCATGGGCCTTCGAAGATTTTTGAACAAATACAATAAGAGAAACAGAACTATGGACAGTAGAATGAGATAATTTATGCCTGTCTGCTTTGTACCGATAAGAAAAACTCCTGTCATGAGTATGATTAACGAACTCCCAATGAACGTTACATTTATGGCTAAAGGTAACTTTCCAATTTTTCCCATAATTTTATGGGAATTTTTTGAAGCAAGGCTGGTAAGCACGTATATGAAAAAATATACCATGCCTATCACTATCGCAGTTCTCTCCTCCCCGGTTAGAAAAAGGAACACCGGCATGGAAAGTGCAAACGACTTGACTATTGGCTGAAGGTAATTCTTTGATACTTCAAAAGAACCGTCGGAAAATGATGAATTTAATATTCCCTTCATGGCATTCCTGTTTCTAAACATCCCGGCAAACGCCTTTAATGTATCATACAGTTGCCCGCGCATCATCCCCTTCTTTCTTTCTCCATCCAGTTCTGTGGGGTACGTCCCAACATTAAGAATGTCTATCATATAAGGAATTATTGCTACGAGGAAAATTATTGCATAGTCTCCGGTATAAA
The DNA here is from genome assembly GCA_034660695.1 of Candidatus Thermoplasmatota archaeon. Taxonomy (NCBI): domain Archaea; kingdom Methanobacteriati; phylum Thermoplasmatota; species Thermoplasmatota archaeon. The sequence continues at coordinate 4,881 of JAYEJS010000147.1, forward strand.
ATACTATGGCTGCGGCCGTAAGGGAATTTACAGCGGAACCGAACTGAGATGCTGCCCTGGTGTGCCCATAATATTCCACTTTTTTATCTTTCATATCATTTATTCTCAGGTATTCCAGTATCATGGCTTTGTGAGTTCCGATCCTGAAGGCATCCCCAAGGGCGTAGAGAACCATTGTGGTTGCGAAAACATAAAAATCCCGGAAAAAAAAGAATATGATAAATGACGTGATGTAGGACGAAAAAGACATGAGCATGGATTTTTTCCTGCCAAAGGCATCAGCGTATATTCCGGTGGGCAGCTCAAGAAGCGTGGTGGAAATCATGTGTATTGACACGAGGGCGCCTATCATTGCATAGGAAAGGCCTACAGAGAGAAAATAAAGAATGATGAATGGCTCGTAAAACTTGAGATTTTTAAGGAAGCCATAGAGAGCAAATCTGTAAAACATCCTCTCGTGGTATATATCAACGGGCACGTTATAAAATAAATTTTATGGTATATAGAACTGTCTGATTTATAAGTTGGGAGGCGGGTTCTCCATAGTGGGATAAAAAATTAATCAAGATGGAGAACCCAGTCAATAAAGCAATTCTCATATAAATTTTTTACGTTGCATATCATTCCGCAAATTTTAAATTTAGCAGATTGTTAGCAAAGTGGTAATATGAGCAAGCCCATAGGTGTCAGGATTGATGAAAGACAGGAAGGTATATGGAAGGCTTTCAAAACCTTTGTTGAGAGTAAACACGGGAAAAAGCATACTGTTTTAGGAAATGAGCTGGTTAAGGCATTGCAGATATATTTAGAGCTGAATACCAAGTCAGAGAGAAAAAAATTCGATAAAATAGAGACGCAGTTTATTACTCAAAGGGCAGGGGATATCGAAATAAAAGCAATAAAAGAAAACTCGTACGATTTGCTGAATACCATAACGGCGGTGAGGGGATACATCGATAATCTTGAATCCACGTATTTAAGCAAGAACGAACCCATCCCTGTGGGAGAGAGGGCAAAAATAAACAAGATAAAGCAACGGTTGGTTAAGGCACAGAATTTACTCCAGGATAGAATAGAAAGCATAGGTTAAATTGAAAAAACTAGGATTTCTCATAAATCCCATCGCAGGCATGGGCGGATGCGTCGGCCTGAAGGGCACGGATGGAATGGTCGAGGAAGCGATAAGGAGGGGGGCAAAGCCCATAGCTGCTGAAAGGGCAAAAAATTTTATTTCATATATCGAAAAAAAGTTTGAGATATATACCTGCTCATCTCCCATGGGCGAAAATATTTTAAAAAACTGTGGCATATGCGCATTTGTTGTATATAAGCCTTCTTTTCCCACCACGGCAGATGATACAAAAAATGCGGTTGCCAATATGAAAAATGTCGATTTAATTTTATTTGTTGGTGGCGATGGAACCGCAAGGGACATTCTGGAAGTAATAGGTACAGATATTCCATTACTTGGCATACCCTCTGGCGTGAAAATGTATTCCGCCGTTTTTGCACAGACTCCACGTCACGCTGCGGAGATAATAAACGAATTTGATAATGGACTGCCACTGGAAGAAAGAGAAATCGTAGATATAGATGAAGAATTATTTAGAAAAGGAAAGCTGGGTGTGTCTGTAATGGGGTACTGTCTCACTCCAGTGCATGAAAAAATTCAATCATCGAAAGGGTTTTTTTCAGGGGGCATAGAAACCAAGAAATTAATTGCGGAGCGTATTGCAGAAGAAATGGATGAAGAAACAACATATATCATAGGGGGAGGCAGTACAACATGGGAATTGAAAAAGGCCATTGGCATAGATGGCTCCCTGCTTGGTGTAGATGTGGTCAGAGGAAAGAAATTATTATGCCAGGATGCAGCAGAGGCAGATATTAAAAAATTACTGGGCAAGAAAAATAAAATAATTGTCAGCCCCCTCGGCGGCTACGGTTTTATATTCGGCAGGGGGAATGAGCAGATAAGCCCCGAAATAATAAAGAGAGTTGAAAAGGAAAATATAATCGTTATTTCGGCCCCGGAAAAAATTGTGAATCTCCCCTCTCTCAAAGTCGATACCGGGGACGAGGCCATCGATAAAAATTTGAAGGGATATATTAGGGTGGTAACAGGTTATGGAGAAAGCAAATTGATGCGGGTGGGGTGATTACATTCTTTTTTCTATGACTTTGCCAAGCCTCTTTATTCCCTCTGTTATTTTCTCATCTGATGGATTTGAGAAATTCAGACGCATAGAATTTGACCCTCCGCCGTCAACATAAAAAGCTCTTCCGTGCACGTAAGCGACTTTCTCTTTCAGGGCGTCTTTGAACATCTCTGCCGTGTCAATATGCTCCGGCAGCGTCGCCCACAAAAACATCCCGCCGTGCGGATGCGTCCATTTGCATCCTTCAGGGAAGTATTGCTCTAATGCGTCGAGCATGATGTCTCTTTTCCTCTTGTACATCTCTATTATGTGCGGGATGTGTCTGTCCATGAAACCATCTCGCATAAAACGATATGCAATTGCCTGCGTGAACGTTGGGGTACATAAATCCGTCGATTGCTTTGCAACAATCATTTTTTTTGCCACTGGTTCGGGGGCTACAACATATGCAAGGCGGAAGCCCGGAGAGAGAATTTTTGAGAACGTACCCATATATATAACATTTTCATTATACGCCCTTACAGGCTTCAATGGTTTGCCGTCGAAACGGAGTTTACCATAGGGGTCGTCCTCAATAAGCAGGAGATCATTTTCCTCCGCAATTTCTGCAATTCTTTTTCTTCTATCCTCGGACATTACCACCCCTGCAGGATTTTGAAATGTGGGTATGGTGTAAATAATTTTTGCATTCCCTCCCTTTCTCTTGCTCTCTTTTACTTTTTCTTCCAGTTCATCAACTTTCATTCCGTCATCATCCAGAGTAACGCCAACCATTTTTGCCCCGTATGCAAGAAAAGCATTTATCCCGCCGAGATATGTGGGCGAACCCAGAAATACCGTATCTCCTTCATTGAGAAAAACTCTGCCCGCCAGATCCAGTGCCTGTTGAGAACCGACCGTGATGAAAATGTTATCTTCATCCGCCTTAACTCCGTCTTTATTTACCATGGATGCTATTTCCCTCTTGAGTTTATCCAGGCCAGAAGTGGATCCATACTGGAGGGCAATTTTTCCTTCCTCTTCAAGCACATCGCATACAATTTTTTTAATGTCTTGTATGGGAAATGCATCAGGATTCGGCAAGCCACCAGCAAAAGATATAACCCCCACTCTTTGTGAAACTTCCAGCAATTCTCTTATTTCGGAAGATTTCATCCTTTTTACATGATCCGAATATAATTTTGTAATATCCATTGTTGGATGAATACGAGATTTCCTTAAATTTATTTCCTGAGTAATGACAGCACGGAACATTCTTTTGGCATACCTGCTTTCATAACCAAAATTTACATGACAATACTCAATCCAGCCAGTATTTTGGAATCAGATTGAATACCATTACCTCTATTTCATTTCCATCATCGCTTCTCTCTCCGTACGTAACGGCCCTTACCATATGATTGAACATTGCTACTTTTCCATATTTGTATTCGTACGGATTATCTTCGGACACACCTCTCAATTCTCCGTCAAAATAGAACTCAACCCTCTCGATGGATTCATTTGATAATATTTCCACACGTGCATTTATTCTTTCAAAAACTATGGTACAGTGGTTTTCCAGTTCCATTATCTTCCTGCCGCCAAAATAAATCGCCCCTCTTTCGGGCTCTACAATTCTGGTATATATTGGCACATCTATATCTGCAATACCGCTTAGGGTTGCAACAGCAAGCTTGCACAGCTGATATTGACATGCTCTATGGTGTCCTGGGGAGAGTGATAGTGGGGGTTAAACTCATATTCCAGGAAGAATACACCTTCATACCCGTAGTTAAGGAATGACTGGTGGTCGCTCCCCGGGAAATTACGTTGCCTTAATATGCCCAGTTCTATGTAATTGCCGTACATATCAATCATGTCCTGTGCTATATCTGTAATCCATGTTGATTCACCGTTGGTGGAAAGCCTTATTATATTTCCCCCTCTCCTGCTCACTGCATGCCCTACTCCGTCAAGCTGGATATCTGCGATTATTCTTTCTCCATGTTTGTAAGCATCTCTCGCATATGCGCTGCTTCCATAGAGGCCGTTTTTCTCACCGGAGAAGGCGACAAATTTTACCGTATGTTTGAATGCGTACTCACTGAATATTTTTGCAGCCATGAGCAGACAGGATATACCAGAACCATCATCATCTGCGCCCGGCGATACATCCGTGCAGAGATGACAACGGTGAAGTTGGTACTGCCGGGGAGCGTGGCAACCATATTTTTTCCTTCCAGCCCTTTCATTTTCCATTCCTTGTAGGATACGTTCGGCCAATAGCTCTGAAACTCGTCGTATATAAATTCCGCCACGGCATTGCATTCCTGGCTGCCCGTAGGGTGCGGTCCAAAATCCTGTATCGTTTTATCATAATGGTAAAGGGCTTCCTCGCTCACTTCGTTTATGATTTCCAGTATTTTATCGCCGCTATATGCAGGGTAACTGTTTAAAACACTCGAGTAAGGGTATGGGGGCAGCAATAATAATCAGGGCTGCCATAAGGGCAATCTTTCTCACAATCTGTTAAAAAATGCTCGTATTTATATTTTGGCGAACACCATAAGTTGAACCATCTACGGCTATGATGCAATTATTTTAGAAAAACATTTTAAGCAACAGCCAATGCATCGATGTTAATGACAAATGCTTTCGTCTATCTAATCGAATTCATGGTCGGTCTTGTTCTTTTAATTAAAGGAAACGATATATTCATTGATGGGGCGGCGGGGTTGGCAAAAAAATTGGGCATTTCAGAACATATGATCGGTTTAACACTTGTAGCGTTTGCAACTTCATTGCCCGAGCTGGCAGTTTCATCGATTGCATCTTTTAATAGAGAAGAGGGTATAGCAATAGGCACTGTTGTCGGCTCAAATGTTGCAAATATATGCCTTGTATTGGGCGTTGCCGCCCTCATCATGCAGTTGAAAACAACCAGAGAAACGAGAAGAGACGCAATTTTTATGACGGCAGTGGCATTCCTGTTATTTGGATCTATTGCAATTGATAAAAGGATAGACAGATATGACAGCCTGATTTTCTTATCAATCTACGCATTTTTTATTTATTACTTGTATAAAACACATAAGGAAAATAATGAAATAAGGGCGGGGCAGGGAGGATATGCGAAAGAAACTGCTTTTGTTATTTTCGGCTCTGTCGGTGTTGTTCTGGGGGCACATTTTTTGGTAGAATCCGGCGCTGGCATAGCCGAATTTTTCGGGATATCTCAGCTGGTTATAGGCCTGTCAATGGTGGCGGTCGGCACATCTCTTCCAGAGTTATCAAGCTCGATAACGGCTGCAATAAAAAGGAAGCATGGTATTGCAGTGGGCAATATTATTGGGAGCAACATAATAAATATTTTGCTCGTGCTTGGGATAGCAGGTGCAATTAATCCTATCGGGGCTGAGGAGACGTTGTATGTAACTGTGCCATTTCTATTGTTTGTATCACTGATAACGGCCTTTTTTGCCGGAAGGAAAATTGGAGTGAAACATGGTGTTTTTCTGTTATTCCTGTACGGATGCTTTATAGTGTCAATCTTTCTATAAACTAATGGCAATGCCAACCCATCAAAAAAATTTAAGTATGACCCGCCAATTACCCACCCGATAACCATGAAGGAGATAATGAAAGAGGAGCAGGTTTTCCGGCCGTCAGAAGAATTTAGAAAAAATGCATGGGTAAAGGACGAAAGCGTGTATAAGGAAGGAGAAAACTACGAGTTATTTTGGGAGAAAAGAGCGGAAGAACTGATTGACTGGTACAAAAAATGGGATAAAGTATTGGTTAAGGATCCTCCTTATTATAAATGGTTTGTGAACGGAAAGTTGAATATTTCCTATAATTGTCTGGATAGATGGATAGAGAAAGGCAAAGGCGATAAAATTGCCTACGTATGGGAAGGAGAGAAAGGAGAAGTAAAGACGTTTACCTATAAGGAATTGCATAGGGAAGTAAACAAGTTTGCAAATGTTTTGAAGAATCTTGGCGTAAAAAAGGGAGATGTTGTTTCCATATTCCTTCCAATGATACCCGAGTTACCAATAGCAATGCTCGCCTGCGCCAGGATCGGCGCCCCCCATTCGGCTGTTTTTGCGGGTTTCAGTGCCGAGTCGTTAAAGGGCAGGATGGTCGATGCCGAATCAAAGTATGTTATTACATGTGACGGTTATTTCAGGAGAGGAAAGTTGATAGACCATAAGAAAAAGACTGATGAGGGTATAGAGGGGCTGGATGCAAAAGCCATAGTCGTAAAGCGCGGAGGAAATGAAATTTCGATGGAGGAGGGGAGGGATTACTGGTGGCATGAGTTGATGAATAATGCATCTGAAACATGTAAGCCGGAAGTTATGGATGCTGAGGACTTGCTATTTTTGATGTATACTTCGGGAACGACAGGCAAACCAAAAGGAGTGATGCATACGACCGGCGGATACATTGTCGGCGCCGCAACAACGATGAAGTGGGTCTTTGATATCAAAGATGATGTGTACTGGTGCACCGCCGACATCGGCTGGATAACGGGGCACAGCTATATCGTGTACGGTCCGCTTGCACTGGGGGCTACAAGTATCATGTACGAGGGAGTGCCTGACTACCCAAATCCAGATAGATGGTGGGAAATTATTGAAAAACACAAGGTAACGATTCTTTATACGGCTCCCACGGCAATAAGAATGTGTATGAAGTACGGTGAAAAATGGGTGGATATGCACGATTTGAGCAGTCTTCGCCTGCTCGGGAGCGTTGGCGAACCAATCAACCCGGAGGCATGGCTCTGGTATTATAATGTCGTCGGTAAAGGAAGATGCCCGATTGTTGATACCTGGTGGATGACCGAGACGGGAATGCACATTGTAACTCCATTGCCTGGCATAACAAAACTTAAGCCCGGCTCAGCCACGTTTACATTTCCGGGGGTAAAAGCAGAGGTAATGGATGAGAATGGAGTTGTTCCACCGGGAGAGAAAGGAGAGCTGGTAATAACGACACCGTGGCCTTCCATGTTGAGGGGGTTGTATAATGCACATGATAAGTACGTTGAGGAATACTGGTCAAAATACGGCATGGGTAATTTTTATACTGGAGACGGTGCAATTATTGATGAAGATGGATATTTATGGCTTCTTGGCAGGGTTGGGGATGTGCTTAACGTTGCAGGTCATCGTCTCGGAACCGCTGAAGTGGAAAGTGCCCTTGTAGACCATCCTTCAGTTGCAGAATCTGCGGTTGTGGGCATTCCCCATGAAATAAAAGGGCAGGTTCCGTTTGCATATGTAGTGTTGAGGCAGGGTTATTTTCCATCTGATGAACTGAAAAAAGAGCTCATCGCTCATGTCACGAAACTCATAGGGCCGACGGCACGCCCAAGTGACATTCTTTTCGTTGAAGATTTGCCGAAGACCAGAAGCGGAAAGATAATGAGGAGAATACTCAAAAATCTTGCATCTGGAGAGGAAAAAATAGGTGATATCTCTACACTGCAAAACCCGGAAATCGTGGAAGAGATACACAGGGACTTGAGGAAAAACCGCTTCAATTAGCCCAATCCCGCCTCTTTCATTCTTCTTATTTTTGCTCTCAGTCAAAGTAAACGATTTTTAAAAGCTCAAAGCGGTACTCAAACCAAAAATATTCTGGAGCTCCTGGTCTTATTACTTCAGGATTTTTCTATTTTCCATTTCCTCAATTTTTTTCCTGACCGCATCTTTGCAAAATTCTGCCACACTTGTATATCCAAGCTCAGGATTCCCTTCAATTATTTTCTTTATTTTTGCATGAAATTTTCTTGGCAATGATACTGTAGTATGCTTGTATTCCACCATTATAATCGAAAATATATAACGAGGAATGTATATATAATGCTTTGTCCTCACATGACAATTTTGTGCTTACAGAACAACTTTGTAATGGTTGTAATGGCAAAGCCACTGCAAAACGGAATTCAAATTTACGAAATTCAAATTTTTATAACTTTATATAAATTAAAAAATATAATTTTAAATATAATTTTAAATTGCTAGTAAGTTATTTATACCTATTTTGCATTATAGTATTGACGGCTCCGGCGGAATGATAAAAGAACCTCACCGGAGAGAGTCAAAAGAGAGGTGATAATAATGAGAAGGATAGGAACTTTTGCGATAGCTTCGACGATGCTTTTCAGTGCTCTAATAGCCCCTTCAATAGTGTCAGAAGCTGCAACGCATGGCGGCAATGCTCCGGATAACCTTGTGATAACCTCGGTAACAATGAGCGACTATAATCTCAAGTGCCGGGCACTTGGCGGTGATACTGTTGATATTTGTGTAGAGGTAAAGAACCAAGGTAGCGATACCATTACCGAGGATTTCCAAGTGTTTATTTTTGTCGATACAGTCACACACATAGACACACAATCAGTAACCACTAACATTGCTCCCGGACAAACTCATCGTGTCCATTTCTACACTGAGGATATAAATGCAGAGATAGGAGACCATACGCTTGATGCGTACATTAATGATGATGGTAGCGCACGCGGATACTGTACGTTCGAGGTCACACTTTTGGGTATAGGAAATAGTTAGAACATAATCGATATAAACCAGTTATGAGAAAATTCTCTCTTTCTCTCTTTCTTTAAAGTAACATTCGAAAAAGTAATATAAATATGTCAGATACAAATAGGAGGAATAAAAAATGAAAGTAATCTATGCCTTGTTGGTTATCACTATTTTGGTTATTCCATCATATGGAATTGGAAGTGAATATAACAATATTTTACAAATTAATAATGATGCACCTGATGCCTCATCTAATTCAGCGATATGTGAATACAATAATAGTTCATTTCATGGAATAACATCGGGAAACAATGCAAACTGGTATGTGATAAAGTTTTCATCGCCTTCGCCAATCAATGTTACCCAGATGTATATCAAACGCACTTACAGGTGTGAGAACATTAGAATAGAATGGGACGGATATATACTTACCAATCGTACATGGTCTTCGGATGGGGGAACAATACTTGAGGGGCTTAATGAAAGTGAATCGTTTTTCCATATCAAGCTTGGACCCTTTAATTATACCTATGACAATCTTCACAGGTATACCCACGAGAACCTTACTGGTGGGAAGTCATGGCGGTGGAATTTTACCATTTCTCACGGCACATGGTACCTTATATGCTTCGTCGGTGAAACAGCTGAATGCACACAAGAAGTGTATTTCAATACCACCAATAGTGATATAGAGTTTCTTGCCACAACTGAAGGAGTAGGTACCCACATATTGCTGCCTGAGGATTTCATAGGAAATCTGAATATAAAACGGGGCTACAACATGACAGGGGTACTCAACGGAAAGAAATCAATTATGGTAAATAATACATTCATAGGAATTCACTATTCGCTGTTTAAATGGCCTTGCCGGGGGTTTGAAAGATTCCGATGTACTTATCCAGATGGAAACACGGAAACATTCACTTTGCTTTCTTTAGCCAATCGTAAAATAGTTTTGAGTGACTTCTCCCAAAGACTTATTATTGGAAAAGGGGGGATATGGAAATTTGGATTGGACCTGCTGATGTTCCCCGGTAAATTACCAGATGGAAACTATTTTGCTCCCGGATTTGGAATGGGTCTAGTTTATGCTGACGTAAAATTGCCGTAATAACCATTTTTTTCTTCCCAATTTTTGTTGGGGTGAAACGAAAAGTATAGATATACCTATGTCTATAACATTTCATGGATTTCACTACGCTTACCATACTTGCGATACTCTCGTTTATCCTGGCATGGTTTGGCATTATGATTTTTACGACGAATCCTAAGGAGGAAGAAGAGACGGTTACGGCGGCTGATGCAATAGCCGGCAATGCTGAAAAAAATATGGTGAATGAGGTAAACGAAAGCAGTATACAAAAAGTTGCAAAAATTGCAGAAAATACGGTTGAAACAGACCGTGATGTTGATGTTGGCATGTACCGTGACTTGGTTGAAAAATACAGCAACATGGTAGCCCACCTCAAGGATAAAATAGATATGCTGGAAAACCCAAAAGGTTTTTCTGGAGTCTCAAACGATAAGCTGATCGACTGGATTTTGGATTTAAGAAGAGAAAATGAATATCTAAAATTGCAACTTACCAAATTTGAAGGAGATAAAATGGTATATGAAGGAGGCATGGGGGGATTACCTGATTCGCAACCTAATTTAAAATATGAAAATATAAAACTCAAGGAAAAGCTGGATGGGCAGATTGATAGGGCATCCAGACTGGAAAAAGAAATTGAGGAGATGAAGAGCGGGTTGAATTATTATAGGGAGATAGTTAACAAATTACAGGGCAACTATACGGTAATTAATAAATATAATTATAGGACATGCATCCGCGATCCCAACACGGGAGAATTTCAATACGAGCTTGTAAAATTCCCTCCCGACTTTGATCCGTTCAATCCGACTTATATCACCAGGGATGGAACCGAAATATACGAGCGATTTGGTATAAAAATTCCAACAAAACTTGGGGATATTGTGAGAGAAGAATTCAGAAAAAGTGCGGAATACTGGGAAGAGGATACGGGCGTTGACTGGAAATTGGGCCGATAAGTGCCAATAATTTTGGTATGGAAAACTGGACAGAAAAGTATAGGCCGAAAAGTTTGGGCGGGATAGTTGGTAATTATAATGCTATAGAGAAGTTGAGGAGATGGGGTGAGCGATGGGCGAATGGTAGTCCTCAAACAAAAGCTGTTATTCTTTCTGGAAAGGCAGGGGTCGGAAAAACATCCTCTGCCTACGCCCTTGCAAACGATTTTGGATGGCAGGTGGTAGAATTAAACGCCTCTGATACGAGAAGCGGCGATGCAATAAGAAAGGTGGCTCTCTCCGGGGCAGTTAACGAGACATTTACAAAATACGGTGAATACACCCCTTTCAGTTCTGGCGGCAGGAAATTAATTATACTGGACGAGGCGGATAATCTTTATGAAAGTAAGGGCGACTGGGGGGGAAAAAGGGCAATAGTTGAAACCATAAAGGAAACGAAGCAGCCCATAGTGTTGATAGTGAACGATTACTACCAACTGGTGAAAGGAGGTGGAACGGCGTTTAAGACTTTATGCGAGTACATAAAATTTGATGGGGTGGGAGAAGAAATGAAGGGATTGTTAAAAAGCATATGCAGACATGAGGGAGTTGATGTTGCAGACGACATTATAAAATTCATCATTTCTCGTTCGGAAGGAGATGTAAGAGGGGCAATAAATGATTTGCAGACTGTGTGCCAGGGAAGGAAAAAAGTTGGCATGGATGTGGTAACCTCAATCGGCCACAGGAACAAAGAAAAGGAAATATTCGGTGCCATCAGAGAAATACTCAGGGCAAGAGATTTTAAAACCGCAGGCGAGGTAGCACGCAGCACAAATGAACCCCCGGACTATCTAATATTGTGGATGGATGAAAATCTGCCGATAGAATATAAGAGCCCCTTGGACGTTGAAAGGGCATATCGTTTTTTATCGGCAGCAGATATTTTTCTTGGCAGGACAAGGCGGCGCCAGCACTATGCCCTCTGGAAATATGCTAGTGATCTCATGTCCGGCGGTGTTGCGGTTTCGAAAAGCCGTTTTTATACGGCATACCCCAGGTACTCTTTTCCATTGTGGCTCAAGAAGATGGGGGCAAGTAAATCGATAAGAACGTGCAGGAGGGAAGTTGAGGGAAAGATTGGAAGGTATGCACACATGTCCGGGGAAAAAAGCAGGGAATTAATTCCTACAATCAGAAACATTTTTAAATCCAACACGAGAATTGCCATTGAACTGATGAGAAAGCTTGAACTGTCGGAGGATGAGTTGTCATTGTTAATGGAAAAAAATATGGCAAAAAAAATTATGGACATGGCTAAAAAGGAGCAACCTGCTGATAGTGACGCAGCGCAACAGCAGAGCATTTTTGATTTCTAGAGAAAACTATATAGTGGACAAATCAATAATAATGGGTGGTGATGCACTGTGATGAGGGAGCAGGCTGAGAAACGCATAAAGGAATTAAGGGAACTCATACGGCATCATAATTACCTTTATTATGTCTTGAATAAACCGGAGATATCCGATGCAGAATATGACAAATTGATGAACGAGTTAAATGAATTGGAACGCGAATTTCTTGATTTGGTGACACCCGACTCACCAACACAGCGTGTCGGTGCCTTCCCGGCAGAGCAATTCAAGACGGTCGGGCACATCAAACCAATGCTCAGTCTGGATACTGCCATGGATGAAGAGGAAATCCGGAGATTTGATGAAAGAGTGAAAAAAGAAACCGGTGTTGAAAATGTAAAATATGTGGCAGAGCCAAAGCTGGATGGTCTGTCGGTTGAATTGATTTATGAAGATGGAAAACTCGTCAGGTGCTCTACAAGGGGAGACGGTATAAATGGAGAGGAGGTGACAGAAAATATAAAAACGATAAGGCCTGTGCCTTTGATTCTAAGGGGCAGCGAGATTCAAATTCCGAAAATGATAGCGATGCGCGGCGAGGTCGTAATGCATATAAATGCCTTTGAAGAGCTGAACAAAAAATTGATTGAAAGAGGGGAACAGCCGATGGCAAATCCCAGAAATGCAGCTGCCGGCTCGCTTCGCCGCCTTGACCCAAAAGAAACGGCGGAACGTCCCCTCGATATATTCTTTTATGAAATACTGGGCATGGAAGGATATACTATTGAGACGCAATGGCAGGCCCTTCAATCGCTTAAAAAATGGGGGCTTAAAATAAATCCACTGGTAAGAAAATGCGAAGATATTGGGGAAGCAATCGATTATCATGATGAAATGGCTGAAATGAGGGAAAAACTTTCATACGAAATTGATGGGGTTGTCATCAAGGTTGACACGATTGAGTATCAGAAAATGATGGGCACGAAGGCTCGCTCCCCGAGATGGGCAATTGCGTACAAGTTTCCCCCGAGGGAAGAGGTAACTGAAATAGTGGACATAGTTGTTCAGGTGGGACGCACGGGGACATTGACACCAGTGGCGTTGCTGAAGCCTGTGGACGTGAAAGGCGTTACCGTTTCGAGGGCAACGCTGCATAACCAGGATTTTATTGAACAGATGGGCACTCGCATTGGCGACACGGTGAAGGTCGCCAGGGCGGGAGATGTCATACCAGAAGTTGTTGACGTGATAAAAGAAAAAAGAACGGGGAGGGAAAGGAAGTTTCATATTCCTGAGAGGTGCCCCGTGTGCAATGCAGATGTGGTGAAAGATGGGGCATTTTACAGATGCACTGGCGGATTATCATGTCCGGCTCAGTTGAAAAGGGCTATTGTTCATTTTGCTTCCAAGGGGGCAATGGATATCGAAGGATTGGGCAAAAAAACGGTTTATTTACTCGTTGATGAGGGGATTTTGGAAAAAGTCAGCGACATCTATATGTTGAAGAAAGAAGATTTGCTGAAATTGCCGCGTTTTGCCGAAAAATCTGCGGATAATTTGATAAAAGCTATTGAAAAAAGTAAAAGTATGCCTTTGGCACGATTTATTTATGCTCTGGGCATACCAAATGTTGGAGAGCATGTTGCCCGTCTGCTCGCCAAAAAATTTGGCAGCCTTGACAGCTTGATGAAAGCAAGCAGAGAAGACCTGCTGTCTGTATACGAAATTGGGCTGGAGATAGCTGAGAGCATTGTAGCATTCTTTAACGAAGAGCACAATAAAGAAGAAATTGAGAGGATGGGGAAGGCGGGCGTGAAGGCAGTATCCGTTGTTGAAGAAAAAAAGGAGAAGGAAATTTTAAAAGGGAAGACATTTGTTTTTACCGGTGCTTTGAAGGAATTTTCGCGTGATGGGGCAAAAATGATTGTTGAGGAGTTGGGAGGGAGGGTTTCTTCAAGCGTGAGTAAAGTTACAGACTACGTTGTTGTGGGTGAGAACCCGGGCTCGAAATACGAAAAAGCAAAAAAGCTTGAGATCAAAATAATAAGCGAAGAAGAATTCAAAAAGTTGATTGGAAGATAGGAGTGATAAGAGAGAATGGGTGTTAAGTGATGGCCTGTAACATTTTGTGTGTGGGGTTTTAAATCCTGCATTTTTTAGGAGCAGAGAAATAAACTTTGGAATTATTTTCTCAGGTTTACATAACTATAAAATGTTTCGTTTAGTCAAAATGGAGTGAGAATCCTCTGGGCTTCAGCCCAGAGATGAATCACTCCACAATACTTTTTACTACGTTCCAGTTGGATACATAGTCCCAAGCCCAACCAGAACATGGTTGTAATTAGCT
>JAYEJS010000148.1 GCA_034660695.1 Candidatus Thermoplasmatota archaeon
TGGCTGAAAAAGAAAAGGAAGTGGGATATGATATGCTTGAAAAGTTAAGGAAGGAAATTTTGACTGATGGTCTTGCTGTTTATGGCATAGATGCTACTAAGGAGGCAGTGAGGAATGGGCAGGTAGAGATGTTGTTGGTAGAGAAGGACTATAAGCTTAGAGGGTGGATTTGTGAGCAATGTCAGATTGTTGGAAAAGGCATAGCCAACAAATGTTTCAACTGCGGAAATAGCGTGTCTGAAGTGGATGTTATTGAGGAAATAATTGAATTTGCGGAGAGAACAGATACCATAGTAAAATTTATCGATGATGATGAAATAAAAAATTTCGGGCATATTGCAGCATTGTTACGATATAGGTAAAAAAAGGGATATACCACAAAGGATTTTGAGGGAGGAAATATGTGATAAAGGATGAAGACAATGACTTTATAAATCGAAATATAACATGCACCTAAATCTGGCGTTAGGTTCGTGTCGTGCAAGCGATATCAAAAAATATCGACGAAATTCTTTGAGAACGCACCGCTACTATTTCTCACGGGCTTGGTAAAAAAAAGAAAAGGCAAAAAGCAAATTGGGTAGTGTGGGGTATAAACCAAGACAATAAAACAAAAATTAGAGGGGAGAAAGGAGGGGAAGGAAAAAACAACCCTCCTTCCTGAACGTTAGCATCTCAAACCCGCATGTGCCCACATCAGGGCACTTTATTAACACGCAGGTTTTAATCACTGTTATCAAATACTAAACTCCTGTGAGTATATAAGCGAGGGGAGGGGTGGAGTGCTATTTAAAAAACTTCCTACTTTTTCTGTGTTTTTGTTTTGAATTGTATGGACCTTTGCAAAATTGTTTTAACCTCTGTCTATTTATTGTTTTGTGGATAAAGGTGTACATCTAGGTTTCTACAAAGGCACAATCGACATACATGGTGATTATAACATACCAAATGCCCAATGGGATGATAGATCTCACACCATGAGAAGCTTGGCATTTTATTACAGGGATATTATCACATATCTCAAAAACTCAGGCATTCCTCATGTGGACAATGTTTTGAAACTCATACCATGTCCAGATCTCAAATGTAACCGCAAAATAGAACTCAGAGATTACCAGATGGAAGCACTGGAGAGATGGCTGGTAGATAGAAGGGGCGTATTAGTCTTACCCACTGGCTCTGGGAAAACATATATTGCTTTAAAGGCGATCGAGGCCGTAAATTCGCCAGCTTTCATAGTTGTTCCCACCTTAGACTTGGTGGACCAGTGGAAAGAACAGCTGAGTGTATTTGACATTGAAATCGGGGAATATACTGGGAGAGAAAAAAATTTGCAGCCTATAACGGTATCGACATATGATACTGCCTACAATACTGCTGAAAATATTGGTAATAAGTTCAAACTTTTGATATTCGATGAAGTTCATCATCTCCCTTCGGAAGGTTACAGGCACATAGCAGAGTTTTTTGCATCGCCATTCAGAATGGGCTTGACGGCCACATATGAAAGAGAAGACGGGCTTCATGAATTATTCCCAAAGCTCATGGGAGGAAAAGTCTATGAGATAGAGGTTGACGATCTGGCAGGTGAGCATTTATCACCGTATAAAGTAATAAAAATAGATGTTGATCTTATAGCAGAAGAAAAAAAGGAATACGAGAAAAACATGGATGTATTCCAGAACTATATTCGCTACTCAAACATAAAAATGCGAAGCCCGTCCGATTTCCAGAAGATTATCATAAGGTCTGGATATGACCCAAAAGCATGGGAAGCTGTGAGGGCGAGAAATCTTGCCAGGAGAATAGCGTATAACTCAAAATCAAAAATGGTGGAACTGGAAAGTCTGCTTGAAAATCATAGAGGGGATAGACTAATAATATTCACAAGATACAACGATCTCGTGTACAGAATATCTCAGGATTATTTCATTCCATGCATAACTTATAAAACAGATAAAAACGAAAGAGCGGAAATACTCAATGGATTTAGGGAGGGAAAATATCCTGCTATCGTGAGTTCACAGGTTCTGGATGAGGGAATAGATGTTCCAGATGCAAATGTTGGCATAATCATGAGCGGAACGGGAAGCAACAGGGAATATATACAGAGACTGGGCAGAATACTCCGTCCATCAGATAAAAAAGCGATTTTATATGAGATAGTATCAAGTGGTACATCAGAGATAAGAACATCATATAGAAGAAAAAAGAAGAAATAGGAAACATGTTATCGAAAGCCCTTTTGATGGTTAAGAAGCATAAGCCAAATATCAGCCCAGATTTTGCTATAGATGAGGAAATGCTTATGGGGAAAGTAAGGGAATGTTACCGACCCGGTGAAATCCTTGGCAATATCAGGGAGGAACTGAACGGCTTGGAGACTTATAAGAATTTTAGAAGGGTGAGAGGTTTTGCCGCAGTTATTGAGAGAAACAGCACGTTTAAGGAAAAATGGGCAGTAGATCCCAGAGAATTAAGACTTTTCCTTTTCAGCCATGGATATGTTACCAATGGTAAAGAAAGAAATGAAATGCTGCAAAAAGCCGCCGAACATTTTGATGCGGACATGGAAACGGTGAAAAAGGATTTTTGGGCTGATAAGGAAGAAAATTATATCCTAGTAAAACCACTATACCTTGAGACAAGCGAATTGTTGAAAAGATATAACCTATCGCTTTTGCAAACCCTTCTTTTTGATGCATTGGGGTTAAGGATAATAGTAGGTGGCAATTATCAGCGGATATTTGGTATGATAAAATATTTGGGTCTGATGTATGAGGCTGAAAATGCTGTGGATGGACAAACTATCATAAGGGTGACAGGCCCAGCTTCTTTATTCAAAAAAACAAAGAAATATGGGACATCTCTTGCAAGACTTGTACCGCACGTTATCCGAGCAGGCCAATGGAGAATGCAGGCTAAGGTTGAAACAACCGTTGCAGGAGAAAAACGGATTTATGATTTTGAAATGGATGATTCCAATGGCGATGTATTGCCAGAATATGTGGAAGAAGAATCTTTTGACAGCGAGGTTGAAAGGGAGTTTGCTGCTCATTTTCGTTCCGTTAGCCAGGACTGGAATCTTCTGAGAGAACCATCTGTCTTAACATCTGGTCCATTTGTTATGATTCCCGATTTTTGTTTTGAGAGACGTGGAAGAAAATTGTATATGGAAATCGTTGGTTTTTGGACACCAGAATATTTGAAAAAGAAGATTTCCAAAGTGAACAACATAGACGAAAAAATATTTTTAGCTGTGGACAAAAATCTGGAGTGCACAGGAAGCGAATTTAAAGGAAAAAATGTTGATGTGATATTTTATGACAAGAAGATTCCCATAATGGAGGTTGTAAAGCGTCTGCATAAAATAGAAGAAGGGCAAGATAAAGATGAATTAAGAAAATTGGAGAAGAATGGGTTAAATGAATTGGAAGAAAAAGGAAGAAAGAAAGATGTTGTTTTGTTGCAGGAAATCGCTGATAAAAAGAATATTGGAGTCAATGCTGTAAGGGGTTATTTGGAAAAACATAGAATGGATTGGGTTTTAGTTGGAAACAAGATAGTTAAACCCCATGTTATAGAAGAAATCAAGCATAAGATAGATGAAATCGATGATAGGAAAGTCTCTAATGTAGAAGAAGTTCTTCGGAGTTATAATTTAGGCCTTGAAGCCCTAGAAAAAATGGGTTATCATGTTATCTGGAGTTCTTTGAATCCAGATGATGCAGAAGTTAGACACAACTAGAGGACGGGTTTTTTGAAATATTGAAATAAAAAGGTGTTTTTACCAGATGCATGGATAACGATTAAACCCGGATAGATTGGTATAAAATTGCTGGCACAAAATTATTTCATAATTTTGGTTCTGCTCGCCGGTCATCAGGTATCTCGGCATGATAGTAATAGTGGCAGGCTAGGCTATGTGTAAAAACTATTTGTATTCTCTCGGATTATTCAACTGGCAAATGAAGGCTTAACCCCAAATTCATAGATAGCTCTTGGAATTAGCGAAAAATTATAGTCAACCCATGAGAGTGATTC
>JAYEJS010000149.1 GCA_034660695.1 Candidatus Thermoplasmatota archaeon
TTGTAACTTCCTCTAACTTTTCTAAAAATTTGATCGCCTTTCTGTGAATTTCCAAATCAAATTTCATCTAATTCGTCAATATTCACAAACTCGCTTCTATCTCCTTCCTTTAATTTTACTATGGTTTTTTCGACAAAATTGACTTCTTCTTTGGAAAGAATTGCGTCTTCAAATAATAATTTCAGTCTTTCTGTCTCCTCCTTTAATTTTTCTATATCCTTTTTCATTTCGGCTATGTCCTGCGCTTGCATGACATTTGAATCACTGCTCCGATTTATAAACTTTCTTTTTTTCCTGTCCCTCTCGTGCCTTGCTGTAAAAATGACAAAAATAGGAAAAATGTGAAGGGACATAACTGTCGTACTGGCAGCAACCATATACGTATGGGTGAGCGGATTCGGTGATGATGGTGGTGGAACAAATGTAGCACTGACAATGAAACAAACATCTCATGGATGGTATGGATAAGGCAAATACAAAATATGAGGGCACATGGACAACCACACCCACTATAACAACAACGACCGCAAACGCTGGAATTGTTATATTTCAGATACAATCTGTGAATGGAAATCCATGATACAGTGATTTACAATTTAAACTAGGAGGAACTATTGCAGAAGTAGAGAACGGTTCTGGAGGTTCCATGTCAGGTGCAATAAATGCTGGAGACACGATATGTGTCTATGTCAACAGTGATACGTATACAAGTAAAGATGAGACAGACTCTCACAATTATCCATACAGCAAGCGGCTCGGTAATATACAGTGTAGCGATTACATATGCGTAATCTAGGCAAGCGATTCCTGTACAATCGCAAATCCTTCCCTCTCTTTCTTTTTTATTTTTTATCCTATCATTCTGCCAGCATTCCAATTAAGGATTGGTAGAATTTAAATTCTCATGTGAATGGATTGTAAATTTTTACTTCAACGCCATCAAAATCTTTCTCATTCCTCGTTACAAGAATTAGATCATTGCTTAGAGCTGTTGCAGCAATTACGGCATCTGGAAGTTTTATAATGTATTTTCTTCTTATATCTATGCTCAAATTTGCAATTTCATTGGTGAGAGAAATTATATTTGCAAAATCAATGAACTTCCTCGCTTTCTCAAAACCTTCTTTAGTATGCCTACGCCAACCTAAAAATTTCCTCTATTTTATTAATCTCTTTTTCAGGTATTTTATCAGCAAAATAATAGATGAGGATGTTGGTGTCTAATAAATATTTCTTCATCCCCTTATCCATTCTTCTCGTAACTTCTTAATCTCGCTATCAAGATTTTTCATATTTTTGTAAATCCCTTTATACTCAGACAAATCTAGCACCCTCTCTTCCCTCTTCTTTTCTATTAGAGGACTTACTTTACTCCATAACTCTATGGGAAGTATAACACTCGTTTTCTCACCTTTTTCATTATATACATACTCAACTTTCATAATATGCTATTAAACCCTATAATTTATAGTTTTTGTTGACTCTCCACATCGTATACCCTCTTCCTTTTTTTATTTTACATTTTCACGATCATCAAGGGGTCTGTCTCTGTCTCTTTCCTTTTTTGTTTTTTTGCCAAATTTAAAGATCATGTCTGTTGGCAACCCTTTCCTTAAGTTCATCCCCAAGCTTTAAAGCTAATTCATCAGTAAATTTACTTTCTTTTAACAATTCATCTGCAATTTTGAACATCAACCTTTCGCTCAACGCTTTACGAACTATCCTATTTAATTCTTCCTTTCCTAATTCCATGGCTCCTAATTTCAAATCTTCAGGAATTTCGACTTTTAATTCACTCGTTTTGGTCAATAATTATATCAGCAGAGTATTTAAATGATTATGCTTCCATTCATTTCATTTATCATATTTCCTATCTCCTTTTGCTTTCCTCCATCCTGTGCCTTGTTGTAAAAAGTTGGATAAAAAATAAAGGTGTCAGCCCTAAGGCGGCTTTTGCTATGTATAAAAGGAAAAATCATAATCTTTTGGGATGGGCTTCCCCAGCATAGATCAAAGAAAGTCAAGGATTTTTTTAAAAAACATCCTCGGCTTGAAGTGCATAGACTTCCTCCTTATTCTCCAGATATGAACCCTGATGGGTGGGTCTGGAATTATCTCAAGATAAGAGAACTGGGTAATTTCTGTGCAAAAGATACGACCCATCTCATGAATGGGGTTCATAAAGGATTGAGAAGGATGCAAAGACGACCGGAACTTATCTGTTCATTTATGAAGGCAGCTAAATTACCATGGGAGGGATTTGATGATTTGCTTAATCATGCTGATGCTCTGTAATGTCTCGGATTCTGTTTTTCCCTCCTCTTTTGCCATTTTTTTAAGTTCGTTTAACTTATCTTGGGGCAGCCTTATAGTTTTTACTTCCATATTTTTGTATTTTCAGTAATTCTTGTGAGAATGCACCAGAACCCAAATAAACATCAACAATTTTATATACAACGTGTATATTATTTCCCCTAGAGGGATGGGACATATGTACCTTAAGGAAGTGCGGTTAGAAAACTTCAAGTCTTTTGGAAAAAGGGTTAAAATACCTTTTCTACCGGGATTTACCGCCTTAACAGGTCCCAATGGATCGGGAAAATCAAATATCTCTGATGCAATTTTATTTGTTTTGGGCCCTAAAAGCCCGAAAATAATAAGGGCTGGACGTCTCACCGATTTAATATTCAATGGTAAAAAAGATGTTGACCACTGTAAAGTTTCTCTTGTTTTTGAGAACGGGAATGACGACATAGTTCTGACGAGAAAAATAAAACGTGCCCCCCTCAATGATAATCCTGATAATTATTACAGCTATTTTTACATCAATGGTAAAGCCTCATCTCTTTCAGATTTTGTACATCTGCTCTCATCCGCCAATATATCTGCCAACAGTATAGTCCAGCAGGGTGATGTTACTGCCATAGTCGAAATGGGGGATGTGCCGAGAAGAAGAATACTTGACGATATCGCCGGGGTTTCAGAGTTTGATAGGGATATAGAAAAATCTGAGAAAGAGAAAGAAGAGGTAGAAAAAAATATTGAGTATATGGACATAATATTAAAAGAAATAAAAAGCCAGCTAAACAAGTTAAAAAATGAGAGAGACGGGGCAATAGAATACAAAAAACTGGATGAAGAGCTGAAAAAATCAAAAGCGATGCTTTCATATAAAAAAAGAACGGAAGTGGAGAAAGAAATCGGGGAGATAGAAAAGCAGATTAATTCGTATCAGAAAGAAAGGGAAAAACTGGAAAAAGAAAGCAAGATTTTAAGAGCTAATTATAGAAAAAAACAGATTGAACTTCAGAATATCGAAGAAAAAATAGCAGGACTGGGCGGACCTGAAGTAGAGGAAATCAAAGAAAAGGCAAATGCTGCCAGGGAGGAAATGATAAAGGCGAAGGAGAAACTGAATTATTTTACAAAGGAAATCGTTGACGGAAAGGAGGAAAGGAAAGAACTTGAGAGTAATCTCAACAGGTTAAAAAGGGATATAAGCAATTGCAGTAAAAAGATAGGGGATCTGAAGAAAGAACTTGCCAGTAAAACAAAAGATATCAAAATCAAAGAGAATAAACTTGAAGAAATCAGGGAAAGTGTGGCCCATTCGGACAAGAGAGCAATGGACATAACCAGAAAGCTTGCCGAGATAAAGAAGAAATATGAAGTAGAAAGAAAAGGTTTGCATGAGTTAGAATTGAAGAAAGACCGACTGCTGCAGCAAACAGATGCCCTTGAAATAGCAATATCAGAACTAGAGGAAAACAAAAACACGTACGAATTCGAAGTAAAGGACATAAAATGGCAGATAGGCGAGATCGGAAAGACAGAAAAGGAAAAAAGGAAAGAAAAAGAAAAACTGGAAAGAGAACTTTTTGAAGGAAAGAAGGAAGAGGCAGAAATTTCTGAAATGTTGCAGAAACTGGACAGAGATGTCCTTCATTTCCAGAGGGAACTCTCCAGATTAAAAGCAAAGGAGGATGCGAGCAGTTATACGAGAGCGACAAGAGAGATATTGAAGGTAAGAAACGATGGAAAGATAAAGGGAATACACGGAAGCATATCAGAACTTGGAGACGTAAATGAAAAATACAGAATGGCATTGGGGGTGGCGGCGGGGAGGAGGGCAGAAGCAATTGTTGTTGATAATGACAAAGTGGCCGCAGAATGTATCAATTATCTGAAAAAAAATGATTACGGAAGGACTACATTTCTGCCATTAAATAAAATGATAGCCGGAAAGCCCAGGGGAAAAGCACTGATGACGGTCAAAGAGAACGGCTCTCTCGGCTTCGCCATAGACCTGGTAAAATTTGACGAGGAATACAGACCTGCATTTTGGTATGTTTTCGGAGATACCATAGTTATGGAAAATTTGGATTTGGCACGTTCTGTAATGGGGGGCGTCCGTCTTGTTACGTTGGATGGGGGGATAATAGAAGCTTCGGGTGCTATGGTTGGGGGAAGTTCGCCAAGGCACATTTCTTTTGGAGACATGGACAAAAGGAGAGTCGGTGAGCTGGGAAGAAAACTGGCAGAGGTGACACACCAGCAGGAGTTACTTTCAGAAAAGTTGATGGAGGTTAGGGAAAGGACGGCAAACGTGGAGAAAGAGTTGAGAGAATTCAGAAGCGAAAAAGATGACAAAGTCGAGAGGCTTGAGATAAGGAAGAAGGAGTTTGAAGGAAAATTGGGCATCATACTGAACGAGTTGAAAAAGAAGGAAAAGGAATATGAAAAATTGAATGGCGAAATAAAGCAGATTGAAGGAGAAATAGATGCGAAGAAGTCGTTGATTGAGGAGATGGAAAGGGAAAGAGAGCAAACGGAAATCGGTTTGAAAGAAATCAGTAAAAAGGAAATTCTGGATAAAATAGAGGGGCTGAGAAGCGAGATCGAGAATCTGAAAGAAGAGGAGAGGAACATCTCATCTGAAATGAAAACATTGTCAAAAGAAATGGAGATGGTTGTGGAAAGAAGGAAGGAGACAGAAAGTAAAATAGGTGAAATAGAAAATAATGAAGAGGAATATAACTCTGAAATAAAAGAATTAAGAGATGTATATTCGGAAAATAAGGACAAGATGGAAGCCCTTATGGAAGTGGAAAAGAATATGCTCGGAAAGATGAAAGGGCTGACAAAGGAAAGAGATGAGATGTACAAGGAAAGTCTGGAAATTGAAAATAAAATTGATTCTTTTTCCACAAAAATGGAAACTTCCTTGGATTTGATATCGAGGGCAAAATCTCGCCTGCCGACATTGGAACAAACGCTGGCAGAACTGCTGATGGAAACGGAAAACTATGAATTTAATGAAAAAGAGCTTGCCCCAATGGATGAATTGAAAGCAAAAATAAAGGGGGCAGAGAGGAAAATAGAAAAACTCCTGCCAGTAAACATGATGGCACTGGAAGAATATGAAAGGCAGGATGAGAGAAGGAGAAAGTTTGATGAGGATATACGCAGGCTGAAGGAACAGCGTAAGAATTTAATCAGGTTAGTAGAGGAAATAAAAAAGAAAAAGAAAGATTCGTTCTATGTGGTGTATGAAGCGGTGAAGACAAACTTCGAGAGGATATATAAAGAACTTTTGGGGGGAGGCGAAGCATCGCTCATGCTCGAAAATCCGGATAACCCGTTCGAGGGGGGGCTGATAATAAAAGCCAGGCCAAAGGAGAAAAAAATCATGCACCTGAACGCACTTTCCGGGGGCGAAAAAAGTATGGCATCTCTGGCTTTCATTTTTGCAATCCAGTCATATGATCCCTCCCCGTTCTATATACTTGACGAGGTAGATATGTTTCTTGATGGAAAAAATGCAGAAAGAGTTGCAAGTATGGTGAAGGAAAAGTCAAGGGAAACACAATTTGTAACGATATCGCTCAGAAGAGTTACGCTAAATAAAGCAGACCACATTTATGGAGTGACGATGCAGGAAGGCATATCAACACTAATAGGAAATGTTAACATTTCGCAGGTGGAAGAAATTGTTGAAGTAAAATGAAAGAAGAAATAATTAATCATATACTTATGCAAAGGGAAGATGCCACCAAGAAGGAGAGTATAGAGAAATACATAGAGATGGCAGGTGACGGGAACAGTTCCTATATCAAAGACTCATTTGACAGGGCAATAGCAGTCACATTTGAACTTGTAATAGACGAACAACTTGATCCCTGGGACATAGATCTTGTTTCTTTCTCAAAGATGTATCTCAAGAGAGTAAAGAATTCCGGTATAATTGATTTAATGACGGCGGGAAGAATAATTTTAATGGCATGGAAAGTACTGAAACTCCAGTCAGGCCACATTGTGAGCATGCTCCAGGAAAAGGAAGAGAAAGAGAGCGAGTGGGACGAAATACCCGACTGGTATATGGAAGACGAGAGTTACTTTTATACAAGAGCAGTGATAGAGAAGGGAGCCCCCCTCCAGGAAAAAATCAGGAGAAAGGGCGAAAGAAAAGTAACGCTTATAGAATTGGTAAATGCTTTTGAGGAAGTAAGGGACGAGATAGAAATAAAAGAAAAACGAAGAAAGCATAGGAAGGAGGAACAGAAAATATTTTCAGAACGGGCGGAAAAGGAAGTCGAAGGAAATGCACACAAGGAGGACATAGAAGAAGAAATAAGCATAATATTGGGCAAACTCAGTAAATTAAACGGCAGGGCAATTTCCATAGGCGAGATATGTAATAAAAACAGTAAAGAAGAATTAGTTATGACCATTTCATCTTTGCTCTTCCTTGCCAAGGAAAGGAAGATAGTTATATGGCAGAAAGATTTTCCCTACGGAACAATTTATATAAAGAATATCCACCATGAAAAAAAATAGCAATAGAATCGTAGAAGCCGCCCTGTTCTCTGCAGGGCGCCCGATATCAGTTGATGAAATATGTGATGTCATTCATCTAAAAAAGAGGGAAGTTGTAGGGGCAGTCACATCCCTTATGGATGAGTATGAGACCAGAGGAAAGAAAGGGGAAACATCCATTGAAGTTTCAAAAGCAGGAGATAAGTATGCAATGCAACTTCGCTCTGAATATGCTGAATATGGAAAAAAGCTTTCTGGGACTGAAGTCCCGAAAAAACTCCTGAAAACGGTATCACTCATTGCGTATTATCAGCCGGTAGTCCAATCTGAAATAAAAAATATGGTTGGCAGCAAGATATACGAACATGCCAGAGAGCTCGAGGAGTTTGGATTTATAAAATCCAGGAAGCACGGAAGAACGAAAATTCTCGAAACCACTACATATTTTTATGAATATTTTGGTTTTGATACAACCGACAGAGGTAAAATAAGGGAGTATCTGAAAAACAAAATAAAGCTCCCTGCTGCAAGCAGTGGAACATCTTAGAAGTCCAGTAATTTCATCTGCTTGCATCTTTCTTTTTCTTCAGGTGCACCATATTGTTCTATGTAGTTTTGTATTTTTTTTACGAGCAATCTTCCGCGCTATTGATGATTCACATTATTCTCTCAGCACAATTTTGTCGGTAAAAAGCAATATATATTTCCCCCGCCATTATTGTATTGGTGGTAAAATGAAGCGAGGAAAGTTAGTTAAAAGAGTTTTGTGTATTTTAGTAGCAGTATCTTTTTTGCTACCAGCAAATGTAGTAATGGGAAAAGGTGGAAAAAGGCCAGACTTATGGGTAGAAATCAATGGAGATATACCAGCAATTCTCAAGGAAGGAGAGATAATTACCATTACAGCAAGAGTTGATAATGTTGGGTGTAAAGACGCAAAGAATTTCGGTATCAAATTTAGTTGTGATACAACTGATAATACAATCAAAACTAAAAGTGTAGCCTCACTTCCAGTAAATACCTTTATAAACGTTTCAATAAACTGGGTAGCATTGGCTGGCAATCACACATTAATTGTAGAAGTAGATTTTGATGACGTCATCGATGAAGCAGATGAAACAAATAACATAAATGAAATTGACATATATGTGGAGAATGCAGGTAACAACATTGAAAACTCCACACAATCATCTTTTCCAGTTGATCAATCTAATTACGGGGAGAGTACAGAATCATTATTAGGCACCACTGGAATTGGAGTTACAAAATATCCAACAGATGATACTTTCGCAAGAAGCTGGAAGCCTAGTACAGTCTACGGCGGTAGCACTTATTTCACTGTAAATCCAAGAACTCAAGATATTTGCAGGACATATATTAAATTTGATTTATCTTCCATACCTTCTGGAGCAACGGTATCATCGGCAAAATTGAGAATGTATTATTATAGATGGTGGGAAGCAGATCCAGCTGGAAGAACAAATGATTTGCATGAAGTAGCAAACTCATGGAATGAAAATACATTAACCTGGAATAATAAACCAAATTATGATGCCACAGCATTTTCCTCTTACGTTGTACCCTCTTCATTTGGATGGATAGATGTAGATGTCACACAATACGTGCAGGATAAAGTAAATGGAGAGCCAAATTATGGAATTTTAATAAAAGACCGGAATGAGCAGTCGATGGGACTGAATACAAATCCATGTATGTATTCGAAAGAATATGGTAGTTATTGTCCACGACTTGTGATTGGGTATACCACAGGATTATCTTTAGGGGAAGCAGTTGATAATACTGATCTAACTTGGTCAACTGGCGGAAATGCAAATTGGTTTGGCCAAACGCAAACTTATTATTATGGCGGAGATGCTGCACAAAGTGGAGATATAAGTGATAACCAAAATACGTGGATTAAAACAACGGTTGGCGGACAAGGAACTTTGAAATTTTATTGGAAGGTTAGTTCCGAAACAAACTATGATTATCTAAGATTCTACATAGATAGCTCTCAGCAAACTGGAATTAGCGGTAATGTTGACTGGCAACAGAAAACATATAGCATAAGCTCTGGCTCTCACGAATTGATGTGGAAATATACAAAAGATGGGAGCGTTAGTTCTGGTAGCGATTGCGGATGGCTTGATAAGGTAGAATGGATAGCTGAAGGTGAAGTATGGCAACAAATGATAGGAGACGAGACAGGTTTATATGAAAACGGGTTTGGACGTATTTCTAATATTGCTACAAGAGGAATGGATATCTATGATGGTAAACTGTTTATTGGAACGGAGAACCTGAATAAGCTTAGAACCGTTGAGATATTCTCTGATGGTTTTGAAGATGATCTCTGCGAAAACGTTTGGTCAACAGAAACTACTTGGCAGGGAAGAGTTCGTGTCAGCACTTCATATCCTCATTCAGGCTCGTATAGTGTTCTTTTGGATGACAGTGTCTATGGCGCAGGATTTTCTTATGCCCGGTTGATTCTCACAGTGCATCTTAATCATTTTTCTGATGTGGAGCTGGAGTTTTGGTGGAGAGAATTCGGGGATGAGGATCATGCAGGAGACGGGGTTTTTATCAGTGATGATGGCGGGAGCACTTGGTATAAGGCCTTTTCTTTCAATAACGGCCCACAAAGTTATACCCGTACGGTTATTGATATTGATGCGAAAGCAGATGAAGCTGGTATGGAGATTACCAATAATTTCAAAATTAAATTCCAGTTTTACGATAACTGTTATATCCCGTACGACGGGTATGCGATAGATGATGTTAAGGTAACAGGATATGTAGATAGTTTTATTGGAGAGGCGACACCAGAGGAGGCATATATGGAGGATGCTGAGGAGGAGGGACCAATACCATGTTCATTGCAGGGTTCTGGTGGTATATCAGGGATTGACGAACTATTATTTCATTATAGAGCACTTGCAAGTGATGGCTGTGAGGTATGGTACTACGATGCAAATACTGGTGAATTCCATCAGGTAATTGGGGATAATCCTGAGGCTTATAAGGACAGTGGATTTGGTGACACTATGAATTATGCCGCGGCTACGATCAAGGAATTCAAAGGTAAATTGTACGTTGGAACAGCTAACAGTCCCGATAAAGGATGTGAGGTTTGGAGGTATGATGGATCAAGTTGGGAGCAAGTAGTAGGAAATGAACCTTCAGCTACGAAACCGAGTGGATTTGGGAATAAGCACAACCTCGGGGCGTGGAGTATAGAGGAATATGATGGATATCTCTACATCGGCACGATGAACTGGCATACTGGCTGTCAGATTTATAGATCCTATGATGGCACCACATGGAATCAGGTACCCCTTACAGAAGAAGGAGATGGTTTTGGGGATAAATGGAATACATATGCATGGGATATGGAGGTCTATCAAGATGAACTCTATGTTAGTACGTTCAATTTTAAGTATGGCTGTGAACTTTGGAAATATGACGGAAGTAACTGGTATCAGTTAGTTGGAAACGATCCAGAGTATCAAATTTCTGGAGCAAAGAATGCAGGTTTTGGAGAAGTGGAAAATTATGGGATTAGAAACATGAAGGTTTACGGTGGTGAGTTATACGCTGGTACAGCAACAAGCATTTTCCAGACACAAGAAGCATGTGAAATTTGGAAATATGACGGAAGTAATTGGCATCCAGTAATTGGGGATGATACAGGAAATCCAGAGACATGGGATGGATTTGGAAAGACATGGAACAAATACGCTTGGTCTATGAATGTTACTTCTGACAACAAACTTTGGGTTGGAACAGTGAACATTCAACGCACGGGCGGTATTCCTCTTTTTGAAACTGAGGGTTGTGAAATATGGTGTTACGATGGAAGCGGTTGGAGTCAAAAAGTGGGAGATGAGAGTGGCGAAATCGGGAATGGTTTTAATGACAAGAATAATAGTGGCGCTAGATCAATGATAGAATATCCTACTGGTAGTGGAGATCTTTGGGTTGGAACATTTCATGTTAAACCCCTTTTGATTCCTGATAAGGGTTGTGAGGTTTGGAAAAGAACATCAACCTAGTTTATTCTTCTATAGGAGATGAAATAGTATGAATAAAAGCACGATAGCGGTTGGGGCATCAGTTATTCTTCTGCTGTCAGTAGCGGGGGTTAACTTTTCAGAGATAATAGGAGGGACGAGAGGACAAGATGATTCATATGATGATGCGGCTGAATTAAAGGGCAATATTATCACAGTTGATAATGAAGGAGATGGAGATTATTTGTCAATAAAAGAAGCGGTTACCAATGCAAACCCCGGTGATATCATAGAAGTATACAGCGGGGATTACTATGAATGTAACATTACGATAACAAATCCCAATCTTACATTAAAAGGTATTCCATATGAGCTGGGAATTGGCAACGATACTGGAAAACCATTCATTCATGGCCAAGGACTAAATACTGTAATGATTATTAAAGCTGATGATGTCATCCTTACTGGTTTTAGTATGGAAAATAGCGGTACCTCATATGCACATGGTATTATCTCTATATGTAGCTGTAATAACTGTTTGGTTTCAGATAATGGTTTCAGTCATTCAGTTATGAGTTGTATCGGTTGTATAAATTCTAGCAATACCAAGATTATAGGTAATAATATAAGCCATAGCATTATTAGACACGGTATTACACTTCATGACTCTAATAACAACACTGTTGCTAACAACACCATCACTGATATGGGTTCAGAGGGTATTTGCATTTGGAGTTCTGATTATAACACCATAACTGGCAACAAAATCAGCAGATGTAAAGGATATGGTATCGATCTCCCGGGAGGTGATCACAATACTGTTGTGCAGAATTCTTTTGAGGATAATCATGTGGGAGTGTTTCTCGATGGCTATCATAACCTTATAGCGAAAAATAATTTCATAGACAATGAGGAGAATGCTTTCATCCTTTATTTACTCCCGCTTAAATTTCCTTTCTGTAATATATGGCTCAGAAATTACTGGGATGACTGGACTGGCATAGGGCCATATGTTATCCGTGGAAGGATACTTTATGTCATTCCATGGATTGGTATCGATCCATTTCCAGCATTTAGACCATATGATATTGATGGTAATAAAGAAATTAACGGAACGAATGAAACGGGACTTAATACAAATCTACACATTCAAGGAAAAGAAGCTTGTAAACTAAGCATGCAATCAAAAATTCTTTAGAAAGGGTATGTCAACTCTGGAAAACTTCCGATGGAACTACATGGAGCAAAGTAACTCTTCAGGGAGGAGACAGATTCGGAGAACCAGAAAATTATGGAATTAGAAACATGAAAGTTTATAACCTGACTTCCCACATTTTAAGCACATGTTATGATCGATAATTGCTGCCTGATTCTCCTAAATGCCTGTTTTTCTCCTTAGAACTTCTTCATTTTTCATGCTGGCGATAGCAATCCACATGTAATGATATGCGTTTACAATATAAGCACATACGATTCTTACAGAAATTACAAAGAAACAGAAGGGGATTTTGGAGAAGCTAAATTTATGTGCTTAAAAATACGGAAGTTAGGTTATAATGACAAACTATACCTTGGAACAGCTGCAAGTATTCTCCAAACACAACAGGCATTAGAAATCTGGAAATAAAAAACCAGAGCTAACCATTAGCCTGAATTTAGAAAAATAGGAAAAGCGGGAATGGGCACAAAATTATCCGAAAAGAGCACCCAGTCCTTCTGCTACTTCTTCTTCGCTTACCTCTTCCTTCTTTTTTTCTGCCTTCTCTTCCTTCTTTTCTTCTTTCTCTTCAGCCTTTGTCTCCTGAGGTGCTGCTACGGTAGCAGCCGGGGCAACAGCAGCCTTTGATATCACATCTTCTATATTGACGTCCTCCAAGGATGAGGTTAACACCTTTATCTTGGCATCATCTATTTTTATGCCTGCTGCTTCCAAAACCTTCTTCAGATTCTCTTCGCTTATCTCCTTCCCGGCAGAGTGGAGAAGCATCGCTCCATATACATATTCCATTTATGTCACCTTCCTCGTTATTCACCTTCAGTTTTTAATTCTTTTGCAAGAATTGATACTTGCCGGTGAACATTTTTTATAAATTCTTTTATGGTATCGGGGGTGTACATCCCGCATTCCAGGGCCAGAGTGAATGAATTACAGTAAGCCTTATGAAGTAACTGAGGTACAATTTCTTTTGCTGGATATTTCAGCTCCAGAGACAATGCGAATGCATTATGAATTGCCGTATGAAAGTTACTGGATATCTCACCCACATCTATGCCCAACGTTTCCGAAGTGAACATCAAACCGTCTTCGTATATAGCCCTTACGTTCAGTCCCACTTCCAGGGGATAGACATCCATCCTTGTAAGCATCTGAGCTACATGCGGCTGTATAATTTCTCCTTTTTTGACAAGCGTTACTGTTTTTTCAACAACCACACTTCCTTCTCTGATGGCGGCCGGTATGCCTGCCTTTTGAAATTCTCCCACAATCGGGCCCGGCTTGAAAGGCGTTTTCCCTTTTTCCACGACGATATCATCTGGGGCGATTTCACCGCCCTTCGCGGGCACTTTCATCTTTGTTTTTTCCAGTTGTCTGAAAATCTTGAAGGGATTCATATCGGTTGCCAGGACGGCACTCTCCCCTTCAATGTACTCGGAGAGTTTAGATAAGTTATCTTCGTCTGCTAGAGCATGTTGAATAAGGCTATTCTTTGATACCCTCACAATGGCATTTCCTCCGAGGTTTTTTCTCATCTCATGCATCTGAGACGCAGGTATGCCTCTTATTCCGACTATGCCTACAACGGGATAGGAACCAATCAGCTCTTTCAATCCTTCAACTTCCTTGATCTTCCACTCTGCTGGCATCATATCACCCTGACAGGAGTACCCATCGTAGACTTCACATATGCTGACTTTATGTTCATCCTTCCTCTTTCAAATTTACCTTCCACAACTTTCAAAATTGCTTCGATATTTTCCGATATTGCATCGGCATCCATATCTTCCTTGCCAACTATGCAGTGGAAAGTGGTTTTATCCTTCGACCGTATTCTGACGGTATTTCTTAATTTTTCTACTTCAGCCGATATGTCCGCATTTGGTGGAATCGGCCTCGGCATTTTCCCACGCGGACCAAAAAATCTGCCCAGTGTCTTACCAACTGTTGGCATTAGAGGGGCCTCCGCAATAAAGAAGTCATATTCTTCCGCCACACCTTTAGCATTTTTAGCATCTTTTGCTAGTTCCTCCATCTCCTCAGGTTTAAAGACCATATCTGCTGATTCTTTAGCTTTCAAAGCCATTTCACCGGTTGCAAATACACCTATCTTTGCTTTTTCTCCCCTTCCATTTGGCAGGTATATCTCTTCGTCTATACGGTTTTCCGGTTTACTCATATCCACATCCTTCAGATTTACAACTAGGTCGACAGACTGCTTGAATTTTCTTTTAGGATTATACTCATCATCCAGTGCTTTTTTAACCGAATTTACTATTTCCTGAGATGCCATATCAATCGCGATGACATCGGAATGACGATGTGTTATATAAAAGTTGTTTTTGGGGTAGTGAATATGTGCTACTACTTTTATTAAAAAAAATTTTAATTCCTTTAAAGCGTTATTTAGAAAAGTATTATTTATAGAAATTTGATGAGCGATTACTTAAGTGATAAAATGGAGATAGCAATCAGTTCAGTAATTGGCGAATTAGACAAGAGATTGAAATCATACATACCAGAAAGGAGTAGTTTTACGCCCGCAGATGAAGCATTGTATGAACCAGAAAGCATGTATAACACTTCCGTGGAAGAAGCAGAAAAGTACCGCCTTAAAGCCATAAGATATTCCTTTGGGAAACATTACGAGAATAACAAATTTTATCACGAATTTTGTAGAGAGCATGAGGTAAAGCCAGATGACATAAAAAGCATCGATGACCTGACTAAAATTCCTCTTCTGTCACATAAATTTTTTAAGGATTACCCGTCTGGCAAGGAATTTGCGGTATGGCTGGCGAACATAATGACGGGAGAAATACCAAAAATTACGATAGACAAAAAAAATCCGTCATTCGATGATGTTGTCAAAAGTTTTGGCAGGGCGGACGTAACTGTTGCATACAGCAGCGGCACCACCGGAAAATTTACGTTTGTCCCGAGAGACGAGAGAACGTTTGAATCTGGAGAATATTCAGTTGCAAGGTCGGGCATAGAGATGTTATCCCACTGGTGGAAGTATGACTCTCATGCTTATCTGCTGTTTCCTAATCCCCATAAAACCAATCTTTATGTGGGAAAAGTAGCATCTGTCCTTTTTGATGCAATAAAAAATGTAAGGGTGGCAATAGATAGGGAGATAACAACTGATCTGATACGCATATCAATGGGAAGAGCAAAAGGATTGAGAGAAAGATCGATGGCATTACTCATGAAGCTGGCATCAAAAAGAATGAATGAAAAAATGGTTGACGAGATTATAGATTGGATGGAAGAATTGGAAAAAACAGATGAAAAAATCTTTTTCACAGGGGCACCGTTCATTTTGAATATGATAATGGATAAAATGAGAAGGGAGGGAATAAAATTTGATTTCGGGGAGAGAGGGGCAGTGCTGACAGGTGGTGGATGGAAAGTGCATGAAAACAAAAGAATGCCCGTTAAGGATTTCAGGGAAAAAGTGAAGAAGTTCATAGGTATACCTGAAAAACAATGCCTTGATTTGTATGGAATGGTGGAAGGAAACGGTTTCATGGCGCATTGTCCCGAAGGACATTATTTCCACATACCGCATAATTATTACCATCCTCTAGTGCTCGATGAAAACAACGAGCTGGTTGGATACGGCGAGTATGGAAAATTCGCTTTTCTTGATTCTCTGGCACAGAGTTATCCCGGCTTTATTTTCACAGGAGATAGGGTAAAACTTCTGGAAAGATGCCCCGTATGCGATCGCCCCGGTCCAGTACTTGAGCCAGAAGTAAAAAGAATGGCAGGCGAAGAGATAAGAGGATGCGCGGAGGAAATGAGAAAAATGCTTCTGAGCGATTTAAAGGAGGTGAGCAAGTAAAATGTTAAAGAAACTGGTAGAAATAAAGGAGAAGGGATATATAATTCCCTGGAAAATGTTTAGAATTGTCATACGTACAGTTCCTGCACTGCTTAAAGCGATAATAAAACATCCAATAGTGCTTATAAAAGCAAACAGGATTGCAAAAAAGTATTTGAAAAATATGAAAGAGCCTGAACTTCCATATAAAATTCCGGAATACAGGGAGGGAATGCCATACAATAAATCAAATGAAAGGTACTTAAGGCCCACGCATTTCTGTGAATCTAATGCTCCTGAAATAATAGCCCTGGCAAATGAACTCGGAGCATTCAAGAAATCCGACATGGAATATGCTGAAGCCGTGTTTAAATTTGTAAAAAATAACATAAAGTTATCTTTTGGCGGGCTCGACGGGGCGGTTGCCACACTGAAAAGGGGGAGCGGAACATGCCTGCATCAGCTTTCGCTTTTTGCTGCATTGTGCAGAGCCGGAGGATTATCAGCAAGGTATAAGCTGTACAGTCTTGCACTTGTAGAATCAATGTATGATTCCATGGTGGGTGTGTCCCCAGTTGTAAAGGACTGGTATGACGCATTTGGAACTTTTATGCTGCACGGTACTGCAGAAGTTTTGGTTTATGGCAAGTGGATTGTAGCAGACCCGACCTTTACGCCAGAATACGAGATAGAAATGGGCGTACCGCTTGCTAAGCTGGGCGATGACCCCACGGGCATGTGGAATTATCCTGTCGAAGGAACGACGATGATACTGGAAGGGGTACCCTACGGTGCTGGGGTTGTATGGAACTTTCTTGTCAACTGGATAGGAAAAGGGGAAGCGATGAGAATAAATATGAGCCTTGAAATGGCACGAAATAGGGGACGCAAGAAACTTGAAAGAGCGGGTGCAGAAGAATACGACAGTACGGTAAGGTATTCTTACAAGGCACAGATGCCCAAAGTGACACTTGAGAAATCTCCCCAACTGGTATTTGAGATGTAACATCGCAAAAATCCGAAAGTTAAATATATTAAAAAGAACTATACATTCTATGGGAAGGATAGGCTGGTAGTTGTTAGAGTGCATCCCATCCCCTCCTAGATGCTCTTTTTGCCTATCCTCCCGTTTTCTCAATAAATTTAAAAGGTATTTTGGGTTCTTACCGTGGGCAAAATGGATAAAGAAGTATTGTCGGATGATATCGCCAAAATGATTGAGATAGCTGTAACCCAACTTCCATCTGATATTGTGTATGCTTTAAAAAAAGCAAGAGATAATGAGGTCGAGCCGGGTAGAACCCAGCTTTCAGCGATACTTGAAAATATCGAGCTTGCAGGCAAAGAAAAAAAACCGCTCTGTCAAGATACAGGCATACAAACATTTTTTGTAAAAGTTGGGATAAATTTTCCATACATGGATATATTGAAAGACAGTATAGTGGAGGGAGTGAGAAAGGCAACAGAAAAAGTTCCCTTAAGGCCCAATGCCATTAACCTTCTGACCGAAAAAAATTCAGGTAACATTGGAAGGCATGTACCCTTCATCCACTGGGAACTGGTAGAGGGGGATGAATGCGAAATAATAGCCTTTCCGAAAGGAGGTGGTTCTGAAAACATGTCGACATTGAAGATGCTTAAGCCAGGAGAGGGATTAAAAGGGGCTAAAAAATTCATTTTGGACTGGATGGTGAATGCCGCCGGCAATCCATGTCCACCTACCGTTGTGGGTGTGGGAATCGGGGGAGGGGCTGACATTGCCATGGAGCTGGCGAAACGCTCTCTGCTCAGGCCCGTCGGAAAAAGGAATGAAATAAAAGAGATAGCAAAAATGGAGGAGGAACTTATAGATGCTATAAACTCCACAGGTATAGGGCCCATGGGACTCGGAGGAAAGACAACCGTCATCGACGTTCATATAGAGGTAGCTCATCGTCATCCCGCATCTCTGCCTGTCGGAATCGTGGTACAGTGCTGGGCTGATAGAAGGGCTGGAATCACTATAAACTCAAATGGGGAGGTAAAATGGAATATGAAATAGAAACGCCCCTGACAAAGGAAAAAATAAGCAAATTCAATGTCGGTGATATGCTGTATTTGACAGGAACCGTTATAACTGTCAGGGACAAGGCACATGAAAAAGCAATCGAAATGCACAGAAATGGGAAGGAACTGCCTGTCAATTTCTCAGAAGGGGCAATATTTCACTGCGGGCCTATAATGAGAAAGAAGGACAAATGGGAGGTAATAGCTGCAGGTCCCACTACAAGCAGCAGAATGGAATCTTTTGAGCATGAATTCATAAAGAGATTTAGCACAAAAATAATCATAGGAAAAGGAGGTATGGGCATAATGACTGCAGAGGCATGCAAAAAATACGGGGCGGTATACTGCGTTTTCACAGGTGGAGTTGCAGTCTTGGCTGCAAAAGCAGTCAGTCATGTAAAAGACGTTTTCTGGCTGGATGAACTGGGAATGCCCGAAGCATTATGGGTTTTCGCAGTCAAGAGATTTGGCCCATTGACCGTGACGATAGACATACATGGAAACAACTTGACTGAGAAAATAAAGAAAAGAG
Source organism: Candidatus Thermoplasmatota archaeon (assembly GCA_034660695.1). Lineage (NCBI taxonomy): Archaea > Methanobacteriati > Thermoplasmatota > Thermoplasmatota archaeon. Next base: position 18,453 of record JAYEJS010000149.1, read on the forward strand.
CTAAAGAGAAGGCAAGAGCTGTTGAGTTTTAAAATAAACTACCAAATTAAGCATCTGTTTAGCTCTTAATGACTAAATTCACTTTACTATATCGGTTAATTGAAATTTACTTTGAGTTGATTTTTTCTTTTCCTTTAATTTAATTAGCAATATTTTTTGTTCTTCGAGATGCTGCTGGTATTCCTTGTTAATTTCAAATCCAATAAAACTTCTGCCATGTTTGCCGCATACTCTCATTGTCGTTCCCATACCCAAGAACGGGTCAACAACTAAATCACCTTCCTTTGTACTAGCTCGAACACATCGCCAGACAAGTTTTTCCGGTAATTGGTTTGGCAATACCATAGCCTTCTTTTTGCCTGGTTTCAATACCACTTCAGGTTGCGCCATAAAACCAGGAACAAGTTTTGGAATGTCTATCCAAACATCGTAAGGTCTGTGATTCTTACCAATTAACCCATCCTTTCTCCTAATACTACTTTGTGGGTTACTCGATCCCACTAAAAAAAATCGAGAAATATTGATATATGCAGAGCTATCCGTTCTACAAGATAACATGCATTACAGGAGGGGATTATTCAAAATAGGTAGGGGAATGAAGCAGCTACACGGTTTTTTCGAAAATTTCGTTCACCACTGGGATGGTTGGTC
>JAYEJS010000150.1 GCA_034660695.1 Candidatus Thermoplasmatota archaeon
TGAAAATTTTTTAGCCAATTTTGGCTGTGGGAAGCCAAAATTTGTGACTGAACTGCATTCATTTTGCAAAATCAATTCATTTCAAAATGAAAAATACAGATTAAAAATCGGAAAATCTGTAACCACCTAAATGATAGGACAAGATATAAATTGAAAACAGTTTTTAGTAAACATAACGATTGGAAAATATTCGCGAAACATGTCCTCATGAAAAACGATATTTTTGTAACATTGAATACTCGTGATTTTATTAAACACGGAAAAAAAGATAGATTTGAAAATGAATTTAAAACTAAAGTAAGAGTTCTAAATGAAGATTTTATAAAAGAGTTAAAAGGTATGATAACATAGTAAAATTTACCTAACTTTACACAAAATATTAAAATTCCTGCAGCTTTTATCCCCATGGTACTTATAGCCCCATCAATTCTTTCAGCCGACTTTTCAAGACTTGGCGAAGAAATAAAAGCGGTGGAAAGGGCCGGCGCCGACTGGATTCACATCGATGTGATGGACGGTCATTTTGTCCCAAATATAACAATCGGCCCTATGGTTGTGAAGCACATACGCCCTTCTACCAGCATGCCCCTTGATGTCCATCTGATGATAGTGGAGCCAAAAAAATATATTGATGCATTTGCGGATGCAGGAGCAGATTTTATTACTGTCCATGCCGAATGCAGCAACCACCTTAACAAACTTGCTTCAGAAATAAGGAAAAAATGCAAAGCAGGAGTTGCTCTCAATCCTTCAACTCCACTCACTTCTGTCGAAAACATCATCGACGATATAGACCTGCTTTTAATAATGACTGTCAATCCAGGATTCAGCGGGCAAAAATTTATTTCATCCATGCTGCCGAAAATAAAACATGCCAGGGAACTCATCGGCGACAGGGACATTTATCTGCAAGTGGACGGCGGCATCAATTCGGAAAATGTTTCCTCGGTGATAAAAGCTGGGGCGGATGTACTTGTCGCAGGCTCAGCGGTGTTCGGCAGCGACGATTATGTTGGGGCAATCAAAAGTTTGAAATAGGAAATGCCAATGTTATTCCATGAACTATAAATTAATTTTGGTCTCTCTAACACTTTTTGTTATTATGTGTGCTGTTCCAGCATCATCAGAACATTTCACTGGAGGATGGGAGTCTGCATACGATTTATCGGGATTTGATGAAGGAAGGAGTGTAACCCATGCCAACAATTCAATTTTTGTTGTGGGCATGTCCCTCGATACTTACAATGCATGTACGTACCACTTATTGAAATATGATAAGGATGGCACCCTGCTCTGGGATAAAAAAATGCCTGTAAAAATCTGGGACAGGAGTTACAGAAATATTGCCATCTCTTCATACAATAACTCCATAATTTTGTCATATACAGACAGAACTTTTTATATCGCCAGGTATGACCTTGATGGCAATGTCCTATGGAACAAAAAATGGGGAAAGGAAAACAGTGTAACAGATATTGCCGTTGACGGCCAGGGAAATATATTTGTTATTGGTTTTTCGCACGAAAAGGATACAGAAAAATTCCATGTTTTGAAATACGGCATAAACGGGAAGACAGAGTGGAACACCACTCTTAACGGTAAAGGAAAGGGAATAGATACTTACAATCAGTCCATTTTTGTCGCTGGATGCGAAGGAAATGAAAGCAGACTCTTTAAGATTGACAGCAACGGCAATGTTGTATGGGAGAGGAGCTACGGAACGGGAACGATCAAGGATGTTGCAGTGGGTGATGTCATCTACCTGTTGTACTCATTGAATGAGAGCATATCCCTGATTAAATGCGATAAGGAAGGTAACGCCATATGGAGCGAGTGCTATGAGAAAAAGAGCGTGGCACATTCCATTATTATGGATAGAAACGAAAACGCGTTTATTGCCGGGGCTGCATACAATTTGAGCAGTAAAGATTATGATTATTTGATATTGAAGTACAATAAAGAGGGACAACTGATTGAAGAAAGAGGTTATAACGGGGGATTGGAGGAGGGAGGCTGGGATTTGGCCGTAAACAAAAGTATTGTTGTAACGGGCTATTCAGTAATTACAAAGATAATTGGCATAAGATCTGTCATACGAGACAGGGACTGTTATACCATCGCATATGAGATGGAAAATGTGCCCCCTGTAGCAAACTTTTCCTGGAATCCCAAAAAACCTGTAGCCAAAAAGGAGGTAAAGTTCACGGACATGTCATATGATGTGGATGGAAGCATTATCTCATGGCACTGGGATTTTGGCGATAACACCGTTTCAGATGTGAGAGAGCCGACACACACTTATAAAAAGGATGGCTTTTATAGTATAAACCTCACCGTTTTTGATGACGGAGGGGCACACCATTCCATAGAAAAGACATTAGAGGTAAAGGAAGAAGAGGGCATACCAGGATTTGAATTTGCCATTTTACTGGCAGCCGTTTCCATACTCCTTATAAAAAGAAAATTAGATTAAATTTTTAAATGATATTGCTTTAACTCATCATGCAGGGGTAGCCAAGTCTGGTCAACGGCGCAAGGTTGAGGGCCTTGTCCTGTAGAGGTCCGCGAGTTCGAATCTCGTCCCCTGCATAAATTTATTAACAAGCAGGATGACATCCTCTCCCACCATTAGATTAATATTTATCGAGCGCATTTCCTGGTCATGAAAAAAGGAAATTTCGTCTTCACTTCTGAAGCAATGACGGAAGGACACCCGGACAAAGTGTGTGACAAGATATCAGATACCGTTCTCGATGAAATTCTCAGACAGGATAAAAATGCCAGGGTAGCGTGCGAAACAATGTCAGGAATGGGATTTGTTATTGTGAGCGGAGAAATAACAACATCTGCCTATATCGAAATACCCGCAATTGTTCGCTCGGTCATCAGAGATGTCGGCTACGATAAGCCAGAATACGGCTTTGATTATAAAACCGTCGGCATTCTAACAAGCATCCACAGCCAATCGCCCGACATTGCACTGGGAGTAAACAAAGATGATGATATAGGCGCTGGAGATCAGGGCATGATGTCCGGCTATGCAACCAATGAAACAGGAGAGTTTATGCCCCTGACAATAGTTCTTGCACATAAACTTGCAAGGAAATTGGCAGAAGTCAGAAAAAATAAAGTACTGCCGTATCTAAGGCCTGACGGTAAAACGCAAGTAACCGTACAATATGAAAATGGAAAACCAAAATATCTAACGTCAGTTGTTGTTGCCGCCCAACATGACCCAGATGTCGACATTAAAAAATTGAGGGAAGACATCAAGGAAGAAGTAATAAAACCCGTATGCGGTAAATGGCTCAGGGACAACACGGAATATTACATAAATAATACTGGAAGATTTGTCCGCGGCGGACCGGTGGCGGATTGCGGTATGACTGGAAGAAAGATAATAGCAGATACTTATGGGGGTGCAGTAGGTCACGGAGGCGGAGCGTTCTCTGGTAAGGACCCCACAAAAGTCGACAAGTCTGCTGCCTATATGGCCCGTTACATCGCCAAGAATTTCGCTGCTGCCGGCATATGTGAAAAATGTGAAGTCCAGTTGTCCTATGTTATAGGACTTACGGAACCGCTTTCCTTAATGATTGATACATTCGGAACAGGAAAGGTGCCAGATGAAAAAATAGTGGAACTGACTAAAAAACATTTCAAAACCTCCCCCAAGGGCATAATAGAACAGCTTGATTTATTGAGGCCCATTTACAGCAAAACATCATGCTACGGGCATTTTGGGAGGGATGACCCTGATTTCACCTGGGAAAAGACAGACCTGACGGAAACTTTGAGGAAGGAAGCTGGCATTCAATAAACTGTATCAACATTAGTCTCTACGAATAGGAATTTTTCCTGAAAAATTTCGACATTTTTTATAAAGAGCAATGTCTTATCTCTTGGAGTGGGATGAGATGACACTCTATGAATTTGGACAAAAAATTCGCAAAGCCATA
>JAYEJS010000151.1 GCA_034660695.1 Candidatus Thermoplasmatota archaeon
TTCCAGACGATCCAAAATATTCCGAGAAAGAGACCATTCACCTGTTCTCGACTACAGGAGTGAAATAGGGGGGTGTTGTGAGGGTTCTGGAAATGAAAAAAAGCCCCTAAAAGTAAAAAAATGCCCGAATCGGGATTTGAACCCGAGTCTGAGCCTCCGCAGGGCTCTAGGATATCCAAGCTACCCTATCCGGGCTTTTTGTTCTATTTTATGACGTCTACCATTGCCACTTTTTCGAGAATCAGGTCGCCATACATAGATTTATCGACTGTTTCCAGTTCTTTCTTGCCTATTCCAAATTTTTTGAGAAATTCATCATTGCCATTTATAACAGTGTTATCAATTTCCACCCCAAGATTTTTTATGAAATCCTCAATGCCTTTTACCTCTCCGTTATAATCTGCAATCCCTGTTTTCCCGGCAGATACAAAAACGAATTTCTCTCCATCTTTTATGCCCATGACATCAATAGCATCTTTTATCTGCCTTTTCCCTGAAGCATATAGCAAAATTTCCATATCAAGCGTGTTGCATGAATTTGTTTTATTTTTGAAAGCCCTGACCGCATGCTCAACAGCAGAGACGACATGCTCCTTACTGTATATCATTTCCGCATCCATTATCTGGCATGCTATTTTGTTTTCCTTTCCAAAGTATTTTATTTTTTTTATGAGTTCTTCCCTGTATTTTATTTTGTCTCTGCATCCAATAACTTTAATATTCATTTTATTCAATCTGTTTTTTTATGCTTTTTGCAATGCCTTTTCCTATATGGGGCACCATTGCAAGCCTTTCAATGCTTGTTTTCCTTAAATCATTTACGCTCTTGAACCCTGCCTTATACAATGCTCTTGCTCTGACCCTCCCTATTCCACGAAGCTGCACAAGGTTTAGCAACCCATCCATGCACCCGTATCTCATGCGCATGATTAATGTCGTTAACGCAGGGACGGCATCAAAATTGAATATTCTTGCCAGTTCCTGCATTGCATGAAGAAGCCACTCAGCAGTCTCAACTTTATTGTGAATATCTCCCGGACCCACCTGATACTTTTTTATTATCCGATCTTCGCTAACTTCATTTATCCAATCTTCAAGCAGGCATGCAGTCTTCACCTCTGCCAGAAACCATTCGTAATCCGGGGAAATAAATGATGGTGCATCAAACAAAAATTTTTTTGTCTCCACCTTTTCCTCTACCCAGTCATCTTTCTTTGATACATAAATACATCTCATATCTGGGGTCGAGGAAATGGCATGCAGGTACGAAAACGGCTCAGCTTCCCTGCCTTCCAGTGCTTTCCTCATTTTAAGGGCCGACAAAGGGTCGATATACAAACTTGATGTTTTTCTGCCAAAAAGAGTCCCATCCCATCTGCCATCCTTTTTCATTACAAATTCGTTTTCCTCCAGAAATGCAAGGATATCCTCTATTTTGTCTTCTGGTAAAGCCCCTATCTGATGAGCATAAAACGTTTTTTTAAGAAAGCCAACAATCTCGTCCCATGTCACAGCAAAATTTGTCGATATCAATGATAGGATATGTATTCTCAGTGCGGGCTCGCTTCCAAGCTTTGAATAAATGGGTTCCACCTCTGCCATTAAATAATCGCGCATGAGCCTTTCTTTGTCCCTGCTGTTTTTTGCTATCAGTATGGCCTCTCCCACTGAATCATAACCGGGTCGTCCCGCTCTTCCCATTGCCTGCTTTACTTCCATGATGGGAATCGGCACCATGTACCCCTCTGCCTGCGAGTACCTCCATATATCTTTTATGATGACTCTCCTTGCCGGTGTATTTACGCCAGCAGCAAGCGTTGGTGTGGCAACTATACACTTCAATAATCCCTTTCTGAAGTAATCCTCTACTGTCTTTCTCTGGCTATTGCTCAGTCCGGCATGATGGAATGCAATGCCGCTCTCAATGCACTCTGCCAGCTTTTCTGCAATAATGTTTGTTTCCCCTCCAGAAAGAATGGAATTTTTTGCTTTCTTGAGTTCTTTTCTTTCCTTTTCCCTTATAAAGCATGCGACAACATCTTTCAGATTTTCGGCAGATGTCTGTGCTGAACGACGGCTGTTTACAAATATCAAAGCCTGCCCATTTTCCTGAAGAACATCGAGGACAAGGCTGCTCGTCCTTCCGCTTCCATCAACTTCCTTGATACTGTCGTCAAGAAAATAAATTTTATTTTTGTACAGCACACCCTCTTTAAGTGGCACGGGTCTCCACTCCGACTGTACAAGGTCAGCGTCCAGCCATTCCGCAATTCCCCCCGCATTCTTGATGGTTGCAGAAAGGGCTATTATCTGGAGGTTGGGATTCATTATGCGCAATCTGGAAAGCACCATCTCGAGTGTCGGCCCCCTCGAAAAGTCATTTATCAGGTGTATCTCGTCGGCAACAACGATTTCAACATCATCAATCCATCCGGCCCCGTGTCGTAGTAGGGAATCTGCCTTCTCAGATGTGCATATGACGATATCATTTTTTGCCAGATAAGTACTTTTATTGTCCAGATCACCCGTGGAAATACCTACCTTTATCCCCAGCTTTTTGAACGGCTGCAGGTCGTCCCACTTTTCTCTGGCAAGCGCCCTCAGGGGAACGATGTACATGCTCTTTTTTCCGTGAAGGGCAGCATTCAAAATTGCCAGGTATGCTACCAGGCTTTTGCCACTTGCAGTGGGAACAGAAAGAACAATGTTATTTCCTTCTATGACAGAGGGCAATGCTTCAGCCTGCGGCGGATATAATTCCGCTATTCCCTGCTCTTTGACCATATCTTTTATTTTTTTGTCCACGGGGACATCATCAATGTATTTCCACTCCACGTTTCTTTAATGGAGATAGAGCATAAAATGTTTTAGCATGTTTTTATGGCAATTTAATGCCCGATAAGTCCTTTTTAACCTCATTACTTGCATGGTGTGTGTCACACAGTACGCACGTTATACGGCGTTGCTATCTCTACGCATTATAACAGTTTTTTTTCTCTTTTTTTACAAAAATTGTTTCCTTTTCTTTTATTTATTTTCAAAATTTATGTATGGATCCCACGGGGCGTTAGGTGGAAAAACACTCGCAGAGACGGCAAATATAGATTTAGAACTTGGAAAAAACAAATGAGTGAGTCTCCTTTCAAAAACACACAAAATTTAGGCGGAAGTGGAAACATAAGGTCGAGCAAGCGCGCCCGCCCGCTCAACCCCTACATACATCCCTGTAACACAACTACAACAAAGTCTTTGCCAATGCCACGATGGCAGAAACGAGTCTTATGACCCGCTCCAAAACTACTAAGCGTGGCACTGATTGGGTTTTGTGTTTCATGGAAACACCTTCCTTATGCATAAACAGAAGGAATTTCTCCCAAACATACATAAGGGCACCCTGCTACGGATACCCGCTTTTATTTTATTTATTTGTTATGGATTTAAAAAATTTTTCATCACCCGAATTTCCTGACAGAGCCTGAATTTTCATAATTTGCATAAAAATCGTATCGAGAATTTACTATACATTTTGACGTTAGATAATTTCGCAATACTTTAAAAACCAAAACTGCTTTTATAGTATGTACTGCTTGGTGATAACCACATGCAAACTAGGGAATAAGAAATATGGTAGCTATTTAAAATGGATTAACGAGGTGATTAAATGATTATCACACTAACAACAGATATAGAGTGGAAATATGCTGCAGAAATGAAAGGAAGGATCCTTTCCATCAATCCAGACGCAAAAATTGTAGATATATCTCATCATATACTTCCGCAAAATGTAATGCAGGGCGCCTTTGTTTTATATTCAAAAGCCCCTTATTTCACAGTAGATGACCAGCAAAATTTTTAGAAAAATTTGAATGCTTCCCACGGTTTAGGAAACCGTAGGGATGGGACAATGAAAGCAAAATTAGTCAATCGATTTACCAAATCGGTTGTTGTAAAAAAAC